>CAIRSO010000836.1 GCA_903881215.1 uncultured Bacteroidia bacterium | reverse complement strand
CACATTTGAGCATAACATAAGTGGTGTATTTAAGGGAAATAACCAACTGTCTTGTTAATACCAAAAATCTCTAAATCGTAACCTTGAAAACCAACTGTTAAATATCGAGTTTTTAATAAAAGATTAGTTATTAATAATTTAAAAAATGTCTCAATTTCTATTTATAACAATTCAAAATGAAAAATTCCTATTTTATGTTGAAAAAAATTTTAAAAATGCCAGATTATGTGTTTTCTACTTCTTGATTTGATACAGATCTTCTATTTTCACAATCTCAACAGCTGTCGAATCTTTCAATGTTTTGGAGATTAATCCATATGGAGCGACGATTACTTCGTCGCCAATGGATATTCCTTCTATTATTTCGATGCGGGTATTGTCCTGGATACCTGTTTTAACCCTCTTTTTCCAAGCAAACTTATTTTTTATCACGAAGACTACCTCATGCTGCTCAGGTTCTTTAGGTGCTAACTCTTTGGCACTAATGTCAGAAACACCTTCCTTTTCCATTTGTTCATTTCCTTTTTTAATGGTACCATCATCTCCTCTTGTAGTAACCGCTTGAATTGGTACTGAAATAATGCCTTTACGGGTATCTGTCAAAATTTCCACAGTTGCTGACATCCCTGGCAGGAAAGGATATTTGATGGTATCCTTCTCGATCAGATCCTGGTATGATTTTGCCAACAATAATATTTTCACGTTGAAATTCGTGACCTGATCGACTGTCGTTCCAGTTACATTGGCTGAACTGGCAATTTCAGTCACGATTCCCTTAAATTTTCTTTTCAGATAGGCATCGATTTCAATATTGGCGGTATCATATTTCTGCACCTTGACGATATCATTTTCATTTACTTCGACTTTTACTTCCATGGTAGCCAAATCGGCTACTGTCATCAACTCGGTTCCGGCAAATTGATTGGTTCCAACAACCTTTTCACCCTTTTCTACATTAAGTTTGGAAACTGTTCCATCGATTGGGGAGAAAATTTTTGTTTTCGTCAGGTTCTCAGCAGATTCGCGAACACTGGATTCCGCGCTTTTAACAGAATACCTGGCTGCCTGAACCTCTGATAAAGCAACTTTCCATCCAGCTTCGATGGTCTCAAATTCCGATTTAGGTATTGTTTTCTTTTCGAGCAATTGTTTTGAGCGCTGATAATTCAGTTCCTTTTCAATTAACTGAGCTTCGGCTTGAGCCAAGCGAGCCTTTTGTGTGTTGAGGGAAGCCTCAATTCTACTCAGATTTGATTGATAAATATCTGGTTTTATGACAACTAAAAGATCTCCTTTCTTGACTTTATCACCTTCCTTAACCGGTAATTCTATGATCTCGCCTGGAACTTCAGGACTGATTTTCACTTCCATTTGCGGTTTTAGTTTCCCGTTGGCGGTGATCAATTCAGTAATATCTCTGATTTCCACTTTCTCCGTAGAGACTTTTAAGGTCAAATCTTTCCCGAGCCAACCCTTTTTCTTCCCTATAACCAGTAAAATAATAACGACTATTCCTATGCCGATAATCCAGGGCACATAACTATTTTTCTTCTTCATCAGATGTTGATTATCTATTTATTAATTACGAAAGTCTGATTAATAAATCAGGTTCTTCATTTATATTTACTAAAAACAATTTGCGATCAAAACATGAGGAAAGTATTGAAAGCGATCATAAAAATAGCATAATTTTGTGTGAAGATCACTTTTTTTAATTGTCAAATTCACGAAATCATTTAAAAACATTCAGTTATGTACGGAAAGATGAAAGAACACATCGAAAAAGAACTCCATTCCATTCGTGAAGCGGGACTCTATAAAAATGAACGATTGATTGTCTCACCACAGGATGCAGTGATTCGCTTGTCTTCAGGGCAGGAGGTATTAAACTTTTGTGCCAACAATTATCTTGGTCTCTCCAATCATCCCGCTCTAATTGAGGCAGCATCCGAGGCTTTGCGTACCTATGGATACGGCATGTCCTCTGTTCGCTTTATATGCGGTACAACTGATCTGCATAAAACACTCGAAAAAAAAGTAGCCGAATTTTTTGGCACTGAAGACACCATTTTATACGCTGCATGTTTTGATGCCAATGGGGGTATTTTCGAACCATTATTTTCAGAGGAAGATGCTATTATTTCGGATTCTCTCAACCATGCTTCCATTATAGACGGAGTGCGTCTTTGCAAAGCCAAAAGATTCAGGTACAACAATGCTGACATGAAGGATTTGGAAGCTCAGCTCATTCTTGCAAAGGAGGCAAGATTCAGAATCATCGTTACTGATGGCGTCTTCTCTATGGATGGCAATGTAGCTCCTTTGGATGAGATCAACATTTTGGCAAAAAAATACGACGCGTTGATCATGGTCGATGAGTGTCATTCTGCAGGAGTTGTGGGAGAAACCGGACGCGGTGTTACTGAATTGTTTAACATTAGGGGAGAAGTAGATCTAATTACAGGAACCCTTGGCAAAGCCTTTGGAGGAGCTCTTGGTGGCTTTACAACAGGTCGCAGGGAGGTAATTGAATTGCTGAGACAAAGATCCAGACCCTATTTATTTTCGAATTCACTTCCCCCTTTGGTTGTGAACGCCGGAATTAAAATGTTTGAGATGATGGCCGAAACAACTGAACTTCAGACAAGACTCCATCAGAATACAGACTATTTTATGTCAGAAATGATTGCTGCAGGTTTTGATATCAAACCCAGTAAATCAGCAATTTGTGCAGTTATGTTGTATGATGCAAAAATTTCTCAGGATTTCGCAGCCCAATTGTTAAAAGAAGGGATTTATGTGATTGGTTTTTACTATCCTGTGGTTCCGCAAGGACAAGCCCGTATCAGGGTTCAACTTTCCGCTGCCCATCAACAAGAGCATCTTGAAAAAGCAGTATCAGCCTTTACTAAAGTGGGCAAATCACTGGGTATTATAAAGTAATTAGCTTTAGAAATCTGAAAATCGGCTGACTCACCTCTGATTTTTTGTCAGCCTTTTGTGTTTAAATAAAATTAATTTTACCGATTGAATTTTAAGAAGGAACGTCCAATCAATGTAAGTGAATAGGATGTTCTCTCAAGTCTTTTATATATCAAAATTTACAATGAAAAAAAGTTTAGTTGGATTTTTCGTTCTCGTCTTTTTCCTAAATTTTCAATTAAAAGCAGATGAAGGGATGTGGCTTCCTTCTTTGGTTGGAAAGCTTAACATCGAAAAGATGCAGTCAATGGGCTTAAAATTGAGTGCCGAACAAATTTATAGTATCAATAATTCAAGTCTTAAGGATGCGGTCGTTGCCATGGACCGCGGCTCCTGTACTGCTGAAATAGTTTCTCCGGATGGGTTACTGCTTACCAATCACCATTGCGGATTTGGTGAGATTCAGAAACATAGTTCTGTTGAGCACGATTATTTGAAAGATGGCTTCTGGGCAAAATCCCACGAGCAGGAATTGCCCAATCCCGGTAAGAGCGTCACCTTCCTGGTAAGAATGGAGGATGTTACAGAACGTGTATTAAAGGGCATATCAGACACCATGTCGGCTGCTTCCAAATTAGAAAAAACAATGACGGCTATATCTGATATCGAAAAGGAGGCCAAAGGCACGACTAAGTATGAAGTCAGAGTAAGACCATTGTTTGAAGCAAATATCTTTTACCTTTTCGTTACTGAAACTTTTAGAGACATACGGCTTGTTGGAGCACCTCCTCAGTCAGTTGGTAAATTTGGAGGTGAAGCGGACAACTGGATGTGGCCACGTCACACAGGTGATTTTTCCATGTTCCGGATTTATTGTTCTCCGGATGGAAAACCGGCAGACTATGCAAAAGAAAATGTTCCCTATCATCCAAAGCACCATCTTCCTATTTCATTGAAAGGAGTTCAGATGAACGATTACGCAATGATTTTAGGCTATCCGGGTAGGACTAACCGTTACCTGACTTCCTTCGGTCTGAAAAATACGATGGACATAGTTAACAATATTCGCATCAAAACCAGAGCTGCAAAATTGGATATTATCCGCGAATACATGGCCAAGGGCGACAAGAACAGGATTCAGTATGCTTCAAAATTCGCAGGTAGTTCAAATTATTACAAGTATTCGATCGGACAGAATATGGGTCTTTCGGCTCTGAATGTGATCGACAAAAAAATTGCGATTGAAAAGGATTTTATCAAATGGGTTGATAGTGATCCAGCAAGAAAAACCAAATATGGAGATGCACTTGCCAATATCGAAAAATCATACCTGTCTGTCGACGAAAAAATTGCTTCGGAATATTTTCGTGAGGCGCTACTTGGCGGTCCGGAAATCTTGATGTTCTCTTTTGGAGTTAACACACTTTATGATGAATTAAAGGGCAATGACAAAGAGAAAATCAAAGTAGCAGCGGAAAAATTTAAAGCCAGACTGGACGATTTCTACAAAGATTACGATGGAGCTACTGATCAAAAAATCACAGAAGTTTTGTTAAAAATGTATGCCGAAAATGTTGTTGCAAAATACCATCCTTCGTTTATTGCGGACGTTTCCAAAAAATACAAAGGCGATTATGCTGCATTTGCAAGCCATATGTTCAAAAAAAGTATCTTTCCTGATCAACAAAAACTACAAGCCTTTCTAGACAATCCATCGAGAAAAGTGCTGGATAAGGATCCTGTTTACAATGCAATGCTATCGATTATGTCATCTTTCAAAACTGTTGGAGATGACGTCAGAAAAACTACTGCCGGGCTTGAAAATGGCAGAAAAATTTTTGTTGCCGGATTAAATGAAATGAACAAAGACAAAAAGCTCTATCCTGATGCCAACTCAACGATGCGTCTGACCTACGGCAAAGTTGGTGATTACAATCCAAGAGACGGCGTTCACTATAACTACTTCACAACTTTGAAAGGTTATGCTGAAAAAGGGGTTGCGGGTGATGCAGATTTCGATTTTCCAAAACGTTTGGTGGATCTTTACCATGCAAATGATTACGGAAGATATGCTGATCCGGACGGGACGCTTCATACTTGCTTCACTACCAACAATGATATAACAGGTGGTAATTCGGGCAGTCCGGTAATGAATGCCAACGGTGAACTCATTGGTATTGCTTTTGATGGCAACTGGGAAGCCATGAGTGGTGACATTGCCTATGAAGCGGATCTTCAAAAATGCATTAATGTGGACATTCGCTTTGTGTTGTGGATCATCGATAAATATGCCGGAGCTAAACACCTCGTGGATGAAATGACAATTGTTCAATAAGGTAAGATCAGATAGCAGATGAAAGAAGTTCCGCCTTCAAAGATCACGATGTATACTGACGGTTCTTCATTGGGCAATCCTGGTCCGGGCGGATATGGCACTCTCCTTCTTCATGGACAACATAAGAAAGAGCTTTCTGGCGGATTTAAAGTGACCACAAACAACCGCATGGAATTGATGGCTGTTATTGTTGGATTGGAAGCGTTGAAGCAACCAAACTGTGATGTTACGGTATACACAGATTCAAGATATGTAGTTGATTCTGTTGAAAAAGGATGGCTCCAAAGCTGGATTCGAATTAGGTTCAAGGGAAAAAAGAACAGTGATCTTTGGATGCGTTTTTACGAGATATATCAACTTCATCAGGTAAAATTTGTATGGGTAAAAGGTCATGCAGCGATTCCGGGAAATGAAAGGTGTGATCAACTTGCCGTAGCTGCAGCAAATGGTTCAAGTCTTTTAGTGGATGAAGGTTTTAAAAAAGAAACAACTATTTTGAACAAATAATTTTGAGTTTTAGGCCAACTTATGAGGCATAATAAATGATGCATATTCTCTACAATACAGCAATTCATGTTTACCATTTTTTGATCTGGTTGGTATCTTTCAGAAACCCAAAAGCCAAAAAATGGTTATCTGGCAGGAAAAATCTTTTTGAGAGAATTCAGAAAGAAGTGGTTCCCGGAAATCATTTGTTGTGGTTCCATGTCTCTTCACTTGGAGAGTTTGAGCAAGCCCGGCCTGTTATAGAAGGGGTGAAGAAATATTTTCCTTCATATAGAATTCTTCTCACCTTCTTTTCGCCATCAGGCTACGAATTAAAAAAAGATTATCCACTGGCTGATTATGTCTATTACATGCCATTAGACACCCCCCGAAATGCCTCCAGATTTTTGGATCTAGTAAAACCAGAGAAAGTTTTTTTTGTTAAGTATGAGTTTTGGTTCAATTTCTTAACTGAACTTAAAAACAGAGAAATTCCAACTTTTATTTTTTCAGCTCTTTTCCGGCCTTCTCAATTCTTCTTCCAATCCTGGGGAAAATGGTTTAGAAAAGTATTAAAGGTTTATACCCATATTTTTGTTCAAAATCAGACCTCCTACGAGACGCTTCACAAATTTGGGTTTGACAATGTCTCCATTAGTGGTGATACCAGGCTCGACAGGGTTGCTCAGATTGCCAAGGCGGCATCGGTATTACCCAAAATAGAACAATTTTGCGCCGGAAAACAGGTAATCGTTGCCGGAAGTACCTGGCCGGAAGACGAAGCAATTTTCTTGAATTATATCAACGAATGCACGCATCAAGTCAAATTTATTGTGGCGCCCCACGAAGTAAATCAAGGATCTTTAAATAGAATTACTGCACTGTTAAAGCGTCCCTATGTTCTTTATTCCTCTGATTCCACCACCGAGCAGCTTGATTCTGCCCAAGTCTTAATTGTCGATGGCTATGGATATCTGGTGTCTGTTTATAGATATGCTACGATCGCATATATCGGGGGAGGTTTTACGACTGGCATTCATAGTATTTTGGAGCCTGCTGTATATGGAATGCCCGTCGTTTTCGGACCAGATTATCACAAATTTCACGAAGCGGTTGAGATGATTCAGCTTGGAGCGGCGCATACCATTTCCAATTATGAAGAATTAAGCAACTTGTTTGAAGGTTATCTTACCGACAAAAAAAAGTTGAAAAATGAAAGCATTTTCGCTTCGCAATACGTTGAAAGTAACCGCGGAGCTACTGAAAAGATAGTTCGATATTTCTTCGAAAAATAGAATTTTTATCTGCGGGCCACCGTATATATTTATTTTTCAAAAATCACAGAAAAATATTTTTTTGTAAACATTTTGAGATAAAAATAATCTTATCTACTTGTATTTGTGCAAATTAACAACTATAAGTTGATAACTATTTTTTTTATCTTAAAATTATATATCCAAAAAAAATTGTTCTGAGCTATCTTTACGAATGAAAGTTTAACTTCCTATTGGAAGAAATCTAGCTCAAAAACCTTATTATTTATTCGACGAATCCTGATGCTATGGAATTAAAAGACGTTACTGCCATGAAGAAAAATACAGCTCTAAAAAATTATTCAAATGAGGAAGCATTTGAAGCTTCTTTGAAATATTTTCAGGGCGATGAGTTAGCTGCCCGTGTTTGGGTCAACAAATATGCATTGAAAGATTCGTACGGCAATCTATTCGAGCTCACTCCGGATGACCTTCACCACAGATTGTCATCGGAGATTGCCAGAATAGAAAAAAAATACCCAAATCCACTGTCAGAAAAAGAGCTTTTTGAATTGTTTGAAGCTTTCAAATACATTGTCCGACAAGGAGGGCCAATGACAGGGATTGGCAATGATTTTCAGACAGGATCTTTATCCAACTGTTTTGTTGTTGGGAATGGTGCAGACTCCTATGGCGGTATTATGATGGTAGATCAGGAGCAGGTGCAGCTTATGAAGAGGCGGGGAGGTGTCGGTCATGACCTTTCTCACATCCGTCCCAAAGGCTCACCGGTAAAGAATTCTGCTTTAACTTCTACTGGAATCGTTCCTTTTATGGAAAGATTTTCCAATTCAACAAGAGAAGTTGCCCAGGATGGCCGTCGTGGTGCTCTTATGCTATCAGTTTCGATTAAGCATCCTGATTCGGAGCAGTTCATCGACGCAAAGATGGATGAAGGAAAGGTTACAGGTGCAAATGTTTCCGTCAAGATCGACGATGAGTTCATGAAAGCGGTTCGCAATTCTTCTACCTATCACCAAAAATATCCTGTCGACAGCAACGAGCCTGTCTATACCAAAGAAACCGATGCAACAAGTCTGTGGCAAAAAATAGTATTTAATGCCTGGAAATCGGCAGAACCTGGAATCCTTTTCTGGGATACAGTCATTCGAGAATCAGTGCCTGATTGTTATGCGGATTTGGGTTATCGCACCGTCTCCACCAATCCTTGCGGAGAAATTCCACTCTGTCCTTACGACAGCTGTCGTCTGATTGCCATCAACTTGTATTCTTACGTTGACCAGCCGTTTACTGAACACGCAAAATTTAATTTTCCGCTCTTTCGCTCACATGTAAGGCTGTCACAGCGCATCATGGACGACATTATTGATCTGGAACTGGAAAAAATTGATGCTATTTACGATAAAATTTTGGCGGATCCTGAAATGGACCAAATCAAACAAGTCGAGCTAAACTTGTGGGAAAAAATTAAGGAGAAAGCTGTTAATGGTCGCAGAACAGGAATTGGTATTACCGCGGAAGGCGATATGTTAGCTGCCCTAGGCTTACAATACGGATCAGAAAATGCCATTGATTTTTCTGTTGAAGTTCACAAAATCGTTGCCATTGAGGCATATCGTGGATCCGTGTTATTGGCAAAAGAGCGAGGTGCTTTCCCAATTTATGACACCAAGAAAGAAATAAACAACCCTTACATCAAAAGATTGGCCATCGCAGATCCTGAGCTTTATGATGAGATGGCAAAATATGGACGTCGTAACATTGCTCTACTTACCATCGCTCCAACCGGAACAACCAGTTTGATGACACAAACCACCTCGGGTATTGAACCGGTTTTCATGCCAGTCTACAAGCGCAGAAGAAAAGTTAACCCGAACGACAAGGAAGACCGAATAGATTTTGTTGACGAAATGGGTGACTCCTGGGAGGAATACATTATCTTCCACCATAAATTTAAAGTATGGATGGAGATCAAAGGTTACAAGACCAATAAGAAATACTCAAATGACGAGATTGATGAACTTGTCAACAAATCCCCATATGCCAAAGCCACCTCCAACGATATCGACTGGATGGCTAAAGTGAGGATGCAGGGACAGATTCAAAAATGGGTCGATCACTCTATCTCTGTCACGATCAACCTTCCTGAAGAAGCCACCGAAGAACTTGTTGGCAAGCTTTTCTTCTCAGCGTGGGAAAGTGGGTGTAAAGGAGTAACCGTCTACCGTGAAGGCTCCAGATCAGGCGTTTTGCTCTCCACCCGAGACAAAAAGAAAGAAGGGGAATTCCCGACCAAGCGACCTGAAGTGCTCGAGGCAGAAATTGTCCGGTTTCAAAATAACAAGGAGAAATGGATTGCCTTTATTGGAATAATCGACGGAAGGCCCTATGAAATATTTACCGGTTTGGCTGATGATGAAGATGGAATTCTCCTGCCGCGTTCGGTCACAGATGGATGGATCATAAAAAACCATGACGAAAATGGCGTTTCCCGTTACGATTTCCAATACCGTAACAATCGTGGATACAAAACAACAATAGAAGGATTGTCCTTTAAATTCAATCCGATTTTTTGGAACTATGCCAAATTAATCTCCAGCGTGTTGAGGCATAGCATGCCGATTCAGAAAATTGTGGAGCTTATCACGAGTCTTCAATTCGATGTCGAATCGATCAATACCTGGAAGAATGGCGTGGCACGTGCACTGAAAAAATACATTCCGAATGGGACCTCGTGCGAAGATGCAAAATGTGAGGGATGTGGTTCTGACAATGTTATTTATCAGGAAGGATGCCTGATCTGCAAAGATTGCGGCTCCTCCAAATGTGGTTGAGTGTTTTCATAAGTTTTAGATAATTATCTCTAGGGGGGAGGATCGAAAGGTCTTCCCTTTTTTCTTTGAGAGTGACTAAAGTGAACTAGAGTGAGCTAAATTGACAAAAGTTAGAAGTCAAATCTTATTCCGGCTATTGGAACCAACCCGATCAGCTTTCTGTCATTCTCCACAATGGCACCTTGCGAGTAACTAAAATTCCTTTTAAACACATTGTGCCTGTTAAGAACATTCTGGATATCCAAAGAAAAATTGAAGGCCGAATTTTTCTTGTTAATTCTATAATTCACTCCGGCGTCCATCCTGTCGAAGAAAGGCAGATGTTTCCCAAAAGTTTGCTGCACATCATAAATGACAGTCTTCTTCAAAATACTCTGGGCATAGTTGGGTGGGGTAAACCGATAACCTCCCCTGGCAATGTTTCGGAGATTAAAACCAAGACTATTCTGACCATATCTGCCAACTTTAAACTCTCTGCCAAGTAAAAAATTGAATACAAAATTCGAATTGTAATAAGTTGAATACCAATTGGTGCTGGAAGCCATGTATTTAGAATCAAAAAGCGAAATAGTGGCAAGCAGGTAATAATTGTGGGCAAAAGATTTGTCGATTGTTACTTCTATCCCGGAATTTTGGGATACTCCTTTGTTGCTCAAATCAATATCGGGTAATCCTTCAGACATATTCACCATGGAAAAAGTATTGGTGGTGTATTGGCTGACTGGCACATTGTACAAATGCTGATAGTAAGCCTCTATCGAGATCTTCAGGTCATTGGAAAATGACTTTCGGTAACCGGTCACCAGATGAAATGCTTTAGTTGTCCCTAAATCGTTGTTGAGTAATCTTCTGCCTGCGTTAGTGGTTTTTACCCTGAAATAGTAAACAGGCAGAGGTTCTTGCTTTGAATAAAACCCTGTTCCAAAATTGACCGATTGACTGCCCTGAAGGTGAAACACCATTCCAATACGTGGCTCCAAAGTAAGTTGCTTGTTGACACTCGTATAAGTAGAATGAAGTGAAGGTACTAACTCGAAAGAATCAGCAGGTTTGTATTTCCACTGAATGTAGGCTTGGGTATTAAAGCTTTTTGATCTCTGATCCACCAGAGTATCATATTTTGCGTTTGTTTGTCTCCTGATACTGAACATGTCCGGAAAAGAACTGTTGTATTCGAATCCTATTCTGATTGAATTTTTTGTATTTACTTTTCTGTTTAACATTACTGAACCTCTTATAACAGGAGAAATCATCCAATCCTGTTTATTCACAATATGAACAAATGCTGTATCCAAAATACCTTCATGCCAGTTCTCATTTGAACGGGTAAACCCGATGATGGTTCTGAGATATGTTTTCCCATCCCCGAAATTTTTGAGATGCTTGACCCCAAAAACTGCAAGAGCATCCTCCTCAAGAAATTCATCATTGTTAACTCCTTTAAGAATATCTGCCCGGTTTTGGGAAGGCTCGTTTCCCGCTTTGCTATTCCCGCCTATTGAAAATATTTCCAAATCACCCAATTTAGCTCCATGAAAATTCATCTTAAAAGTCCAGTCAAGCGAGCTTGGGATAATACTCAAATCCTGAATATTTACGATTCCATACCTTTTCAGAATATTGAAATTGGCATATCTGAGGTTGAAAAGATAGGAGTTGCCCGACAATTTACCGATGGGTCCTTCCGCTGCTGCTTCGGCACCTACGACACTAAGCTGCACACCGAATTCATGCTTGTCGGTATTGCCTTTTCTCAACCGCAAATCCATCACACCCGACAAAGCATTCCCAAATTCTGCAGGAAAAGCCCCGGTATAAAAGTCAAAATCAGCCAAAACATTGGTTGAGATCATGGAATAGGCTCCACCATTGTTGCCAACGCCGTTGGAAAGGTGATTGGGATTGGGTATTTCAAGTCCTTCAAGGCGCCAGGAAATACCCCTTGGAGAATTTCCCCTCACCACAATTTCATTGCTTTCATCGCTGTTGCCACTTGTGACACCCGCAAAATTAGCCACCATTCTCAATGGGTCATAATAACCCCCGGCAAATCTTGAGGCATCCTGACTTTGCAGCGTTCGAACACTTGATCCGCTGGAAGGGGTTAACCACATCTTCTTTCCGGCCGAAACCTCTACCTCGCCAGTTTCAAAGACTTTTGCCTCCAGACCAATCTCCAATAATACTTCTTTGCCAGTACCTACCTGGATATTCTGCATCACTTTATTCGTGTAACCAAGATGAGAAACAAGGATGTCCCATCTTCCGGCCGGAATCTTAATTTTAAAATTTCCCTGATTATCTGTAAAAGCAGAATAAGTGGCAACTCGGTTGGAGAAGGTTAGTATTACTTCAGGAATTGGCTGTCTGGATTCCTGATCCAGCAATGTTCCTTTCACAGTTTGCAGAAAGTTCTGTGCATGAAGTGAAAAAGAGGAAGCAGTTAAAGTAAAAAAAAGGCAAAGCAAACGCGAAATGCATTTACTTTGCCAATATGAGTCTGCTCTTATCATTGATCTGGCGACTATTCGAGGTAAGTATAACCGTACAGGCCAGACCGATAGTTTGACAAGAATTCTTTCCCCTCTTCTGCCGAAATTATTCCGGATTTAACAGAGGAGGTAACCCATGTCTCAACAGTCCGAACCAGCTTTTTTGGATTGTACTGAACATATTCCAATACTTCCGCTACGGTTTCACCATCAATAACCTGATCGATAGAGTACCCTTTCTCATCTACGGATACGTGAACAGCGTTGGTATCTCCGAAAAGGTTGTGAAGATCGCCCAGAATTTCCTGGTAGGCTCCAACAAGGAAAACACCTATGTAATAAGGCTCTTTTGGCTTTAGTGAATGAACAGGAAGGTAATATGACTGGTTGCGAACAGAGATGAAATTGTCAATTTTACCATCCGAATCGCAAGTGATATCCTGAAGTGTTGCAGTTCTGTCAGGCTTCTCATCCAAACGATCCAAAGGAATGATCGGGAAAATCTGGTCGATAGCCCAGGAATCGGGCAGGGATTGAAACAGGGAGAAATTGCAGAAATATTTATCTGACAGCAGCTTAGGCAAAGAAAGAAACTCCTCTGGAACATGTTTAAGCCCATTGGTCATTTGAGTTGTTTCCTGAGCAATAGACCAGAATAAACGTTCAATTTTGGCTCTGGTTGTGATATCCAGGAGTCCAAGGCTAAAGCGATCAAGTGCTTCTTCGCGAATTTGCTGCGCATCGTGCCAGGTCTCCAGCATCCGTGGTTGGTTCAGAGTATCCCATAAAGAATACAATTCACGCAACAGCTCGTGGTCATTTGGACTCACCACTTCTTCCTCTTCCCAGCAGGAGAGCGTTGTAGATTCGAGTACCTCAAATACCAAAACGGAATGGTGAGCAGTTAGGGAACGGCCTGATTCGGTTATAATATTGGGATGAGGGATTCCGTTTTTTTCACTCACGTCGACCAATGTAGAAACGACATCGTTGACATACTCCTGGATGCTGTAATTGACACTGCTTTCGCTGGAGGATCTCGTTCCGTCGTAATCGACACCTAGTCCACCGCCAATATCAACAAAATCTACCATGAAGCCATTTTTGTGCATCTGCACATAAAATTGGGATGCTTCCCGCATCGCCAGTTTGATGCGGCGAATCTTATTCACCTGACTTCCGATATGAAAATGTACCAGATGCAGACAATCTTTCATCTTGTTCTTATCGAGATAATCAAGTGCCTCTAAAAGTTCACTGGAAGTAAGTCCGAATTTACTGCCATCACCACCTGAGTCTTCCCATTTTCCGCTTCCGGTGCTGGAAAGCTTGATTCGAATACCCAAGTTTGGTTTGACTTTAAACTGCTTCGCAATTTTTACGATCAGCTTCATTTCGCTCAGTTTCTCGATGACGAGATAAATGCGCCGACCCATTTTCTGAGCCAGTAAGGCAAGTTCGATATAATCTTCGTCCTTGTATCCGTTGCAAATAATGAGAGAATCGTTGTCTGTGTTGATTGCTATTACCGCATGAAGCTCAGGTTTGGATCCTGCTTCCAGTCCGATGTTAAATTTCTTACCATGGTTGACAATCTCTTCGACGACAGGTCTCATTTGATTGACCTTGATCGGATAGATGATGTAACCCTGGGCATTGTATTTATATTCTTCGGCAGCAATTTTAAAACAACTGGCCATCTTTTCGATCCTGCTGTCGAGAATGTCCGGAAACCTGAGAAGCACAGGGGTTGAAACATCTCTCAGCTGCAACTCCTCCACAAGATCCATTAAATCGACTTCAACGCCATTTTTCCTGGGAGTTACCACTACATGGCCTTTTTCGTTGATGGAAAAATAATTGACTCCCCATCCGTTGATGTTGTATAGTTCTGCAGAATCTTCGACGCGCCATTTTCTCATTTCAATAACTTCTTATTTGGGTTATGCTTTGAAGCGGAGAACTCATGAATGATTGGATAAATTCGGATGAGCCTTTCGATTTCAGGGGACAAAGGTACAAAATATGTTTTTTTTATTTGGACATTAAAAATCAGGGGGCTACGGCATATTTTTCAACTCCTGGCGGTAGACTGATCCATTCATATGACTGGTTTCGAAGCTCTGGGACGAAGCCAGCATCCAGGATACATTTTTGCATCTGGAGGGCATCCATAGAGAAGGAGGCACCTGCGGCGGAGACCACATTTTCTTCGATCATGATGGATCCAAGGTCATTGGCACCTGCATGCAGTGCCAGCTGACCAGTCTCCTTACCGACTGTTAGCCAGGATGCCTGAATATTTTCAAAATTGTTGAGCATAATCCTGCTGAGAGCAATCATTCTGACATATTCTATGGGAAGGATGGATTTGAATTCACCGCTTCCGCCCAAAACTGTTCCTTCCGACATAAACGGCCAAGGAATGAATGCCTTAAATCCCGGACTGCCAGGAGGCTTTTGCGCCTGAAGATCTCTAAGCTTTACCAAATGTTCCATCCGCTCCATCGTTGTCTCGATGTGACCAAACATCATGGTGGCAGATGTTAGCATGTTTAATTGATGGGCAACACTCATTACGTCAAGCCACTCATTGGACGTTGCCTTCCCAGGAGAAATTTGCTTTCTGACCCTGTCGCATAATATTTCGGCGCCTGCACCAGGTAAACTGTCCAACCCGGCTTCCATTAGCTTTTCGAGTACTTCCTGGTATGAAATTCTCTCTTTTCTGGCAATATGAACAACTTCGGGAGGTCCCAGAGCATGCAATTTTACATTGGGGTATTTCTGTTTCAGGTCACTAAACAAATCTGTATAAAACTTCAACCCATAGCGGGGATGCATACCACCTTGCAAAAGTAACTGGGCTCCACCCATTTGAATCATTTGCTCAATCTTTTGCCGGTACTCTTCCGAGGTAGTTGTGTAGGTCCCTTCACCGTTAATCTTTCTGTGAAAATTGCAAAACGTACAACCGGAAATACAAATATTTGTGATGTTTACATTCCTGTCAATCATCCATGTTACGACATTTCCGGGCTTATGAATCTGCCGCAAGGCATCGGCCACCCAGATTAAATCTGAGGTAGAGGCTTCGTTAAACAACTTTGCCCCATCAGAGGCAGTCAATGGTTCGAGCCTGAGGGCCCGCTGAAATAAAGCGTCAGACATTATATCTTCCAATAGTAATTACAAATTGATCCGGTACCCATAATTTATTGGGTTAAAGGTAGTAATTTTGAGCCATTGCATTAAAAACCTGATGAACATGAACCTCAAAAAAAGTACTCCTGGAATTCTTCAACCAAATAGCGTTTTTCTTTTGAAAGAACGCGAAATTGATTCACAATTTCCTGTTAATGATGAAGAACGATCTTATCTTATTGAAAAATTATCTGGAGATCAGCACCTTGTAGAGATCAACCGCTACACAAGCCGGCTAATGATTGTTGGGATTCCTGCCACCAAAGATGAGAATTCCTCTCTGGAAGTCTGGAGAAAGCATGGCAATGAAGTTGCCCAATGGGCCAAATCTGAAAAACTCGCCTCCATAGAAATAACCTCCCTGATAGATAACCCCGCCTACTTGTACGCATTCGCTGAAGGAGCTATACTGGGTAGTTACCAGTTCCTCAAATACCATTCAAAGGCAGATAAATTAAGGACTTCACTGCAGGAAATATATTTTGCCGGAGACTTACTATCGCAAAAGCAGCTGGATGAGCTTTCGATTCTGACTAATGCAGTGTATTCTGCGAGGAATCTAGTGAATGAACCTGTTATTAGTCTGAATGCTGAAAAAT
>CAIRSO010000835.1 GCA_903881215.1 uncultured Bacteroidia bacterium | reverse complement strand
TCCAGGTTGATGAACTTTTTTCAATTGCACGAATACCTTTCGCTAATCAATTTTTTCAAACTAATGTGATATCTCAGGTAAAGAATAATAAGCAACCTCTGCAAAAAAGAATTCAGACATGTTAAGCTTTGAATAATCGAAATGGCATATGACCCGTTCAATGATCTCCCGGTTTGCGCTGCCACCTGCCATGGCAATGATAGCAGCAGCTGCAAGAGGATTGGTCATGTAAATCCGCTCATAGCCTTTTCTGGGTCCTAATTTTTCCTGGTCTCCCATTCGGGAAAGTCTTTCTCCATCAGCCTGGGTTTTCTGAGGGAACCATTCAGAATAACCTTCGCGCCACTTGGCGTGTCCGAATACTTTGTTATCGTTATTGTCAAAATTTACATATTCTCCAATGGCACTCATGGCATTACTGGCATTTTGCTCTATACCGGTATGGTAAGCAGTTTTAATCTTTTCATCATTTTCCATTTTGACAAGAAAGGCCAATGTAGCCTGGTTTTTTACGTAAATCCATAGTGCGCTTTTGTCAATGTTACGGTTACGAACGCTGAAAATTGCGCTATCGACCCGATATCCTGATGCGCATATTTCTATTCGCGTTTTGTTGGCTACTTCTGGCTGTTCGACTGATCCGCGGGGTTTTTCGTACAATGCAGTCCGATATCTTTCGAGCCATATTTTATCTTGCGTTAATTGGTGCATCATCCGAAGTGTAAACAAATAGCAGGTAACTTCAAGATAATTTTTGGATTTTAAATCTCCGCGAAATTCCCCTTTAAAATGACCATCACAAGGAAGTTTCCAGTCTAAAGTGTACAAAGCAGAGGTTACCTCAAGTAATTTGTTCATGACCAATTGCTTGTGTTCAGTAGTAGGAAAATCGCTCATGAGATAGCTATATAGTCCAAGATACCAGGGAATTGTTTGATCCATCGATCCCAGCGGATAATGACATTTCCCATCCGTTCCAACACCTCTGGTAACAAATCCGGTGACATTGGATACCGAGGCACATTTCAATAGCCCATCGGCCAATCGTTTTGCTTTATCCCTGTCGGTTTTGCTCCCACTTCGGCGGGCCCTTTCACATGCGGCAGATAAATACAAACCGGTAAAGAAGGAGCCATTCTCAATTGGACTCCACCAACCCATCACATTGGGTCGTCCCAACTCACAATCTTCAGGAGTTGGTATTTCCCCAACGAAATCATAAACAATTCCATATTGATCAATAAACTTAGCCCAAAGCTCTTTATTCGCCTGTTCAACTGCTTTGGAGATGGTTTTTTGGGCATTCGTTGCGGTTGCCATTACTCCCAGAATGAACGCAACTGTAAGTGTTTTGAAAAATCCAATGCGTAATTTTAATGTAATGTGCTGTAATTCAGAAATGAAACGCAATATATTTCTATTATTCATTTGTACCTGTTTTTTTACTATTAATTTACAATTAAAGAGGTCTTTGCTTGCAGAGTTTTGCTTTTTCAATCTCCTGATGTTAGTTAGCAGTCAGGCTATAATACGCTACTTCCGCGAAAAAGAACTCTGAAAGATTCAGTTTGGAAAAATCATAATGACAAATCACGCGCTCAATGCTTTCGCGGTTTGCCTTATCTCCGGCCAGAGCAGTAATGGCAGCTGCTGCGAGTGGATTTGTCATAAATGATTTTTCATAATCTCTCCGCTCTCCCAGCTTTTCAGTATCCCCTTTTTTTAAGAGATTTTCTGCATCAGCCTGTGTTTTTTGGGGTAGCCATATTGGAAATCCCTCACGCCAGTTGGCGTGTCCGAATTTTTTCGTGTCGTCATTGTCAAACCTCTTATAATCTTCAATTATTCCCAATGCATTCTTTGCATTTTTTGTTAAGCCAGTCTGATAAAATGCCCGGATGGTTTTGTCCTTCTCCAATAAAACAAGTTGAGCCAACGAAGCCTGATTCTTCACATAAATCCACTGTTGACTCTTATCAATGTTTCTCCCCGTGAAGATAAGACTGTCGATCCGGTATCCGGATGCGCATATCTCCAAACGCGTTTTGTCGGATGCTGAAGGTTGTTCGATAGAACCACGCGGATATTCAAATAGTGCGGTCTTGTATCGTTCATTCCAAATATCCTTCTTTGTTATTTCATACATTGCTCTAATTATGAATAAATAACTGGGAACTTCAAGAAAGCGCTTGTCTTTGAGGTCGTCTCTATATTGCCCTTTGAATATCCCATCGCAAGGAAGTTTCCAATCGTTCATGTCGAGTGCGTCAGCTACCTCTTCCATTTTGCTTGCAACCAGTTGTCTTTCTGTTTCATTGGGTATGCCACTTTTCAGATAGCGGTACAATCCAAGGAACCAGGGTGCTGTTTGATCTGTGGAACCGACAGGATAATGACACTGACCATCCGTGCCTACCCCTCTTACAATAAACCCGGGGACATCAGAAACAGAGGCACATCTCAATAAACCGTTGGCCAACTGTTTAGCCTTTCCCCTGTCTGTTTTGTTCCCACTTCTTTGAGCCTTTTCGCACATTGCCGTTAAATACAAGCCTGTAAAAAAAGCGCCATCCGAGATCGGACTTCGCCATCCAATAAAATTGGGACGACCGATTGAACAATCTTCAGGAGTTGGAGTTTCCCCAACATATCCATTTACAATACCAAATTGATCTACAAATTTTTTCCAGATCTCCTGATGGGCTAGTGCCACAGCTTTTTCAATTGGAGAAGGAAAGGTAGACGACTGCAGCACGAAAAAGGCCGAAATATAGACAATGATTCTAAAATAAGATGTTCTACTCATGTATAAACAACTGTTTAAAATGGAGTGCCTGTTTTGTATTTGTCAGGCACTCCATGATTAGATTATATATTTGCTTATTTCCCAGTTACCCAACCTGGATTCTGTACAAGCTTCGGATTCATGATAAGTTCTTCAATAGGAATAGGGTAGTAATACTGTTTGGGTTCAATAAATGCCCTGCCGCTTGGCAAAGATTTTTGATAAGGGGCTAAATATCCTTTGGCATCCAAATAGACGTCTGTCCCAACCCGCACCGTGGGATACTGATACTTGTTGAATTTCATCCCTTTGATCGCTTCCGGAGCAAGTAGCAATTTTCCTGCTTTCCAACGTACAAGATCATCCCATCTGAAATTTTCAAATACCAATTCCACCCTTCTTTCACGCCTGATTTCCCGGATTAATGGAGTCGGAGTATATCCACAATAGGATTGGTATCTGGTATCCAACAATGGATCGTTTGGGATAGTACTTAGTTTCAGTGTGGGCATTCCCACTCTGCTCCGTAGTTTATTCACAGTGTTGTCTATATCCGTCTGAGTGCATTGACCAAGTTCTGCTTTCGCCTCAGCATAGGTCAATAAAACCTCTGCATATCTGAATACAGGACATGGCATAACTCCATTAGTCAATTGTTCAACTTCTGTCAGATCCACTTTCCAAAATTTTATCGGCCAATATCCTGTAGGGGAAGGATAATCGTCACCAGAACCCCGGATCGGAGGCATCATCTTATTGTAGCCAGAACCCCGGTCTAACAATGAATTTGATAATTGAAGATCAAGCGCATATTCTCCCGGAATACTGATGGTCTGATGTAACCTCGGGTCTCTTTTGCTGACTTCGCTTTGAATGCTGTCATCTCCGCGATAGAGAGGACTTACGCTTATGGGCAACCCATCTGAACAAAGGTACTCCTCCACCATTGATTTGGAAAAACCAGCCTGATTGTACGACTGATGCCAGGCATAATATCTCAGGAAGCCATTTCCCAACAGGCCGGATGAATACCTTTTCCATAAGATAACCTCCGAATTGTTATCATACTGACTCTGAACAAATAATTGATTATAATCCTTTTCCGGATTTCCTGTAGACCATATTGAATAGCGATTTGAGCTGATCAACTCATTGCTTGCAGTAACAGCTTCTTGCAGGAATTTATCTCCGGAAAGGCCAATTTCCTTGTGGTATTTCCGGAATGTACCTTCAAAAAGGCAGATACGTGCTTTCAACAACAAGGCCATATCTTTGTTTAAGCGATCCTTTTTTTCTGATCCTTTTGCAGGAATCCATTTCACTGCCTGATCAATGGTGGCAAGAACTGAATCCATAAGTTCTCCACGAGGTGTTCTGGCTGCATATAGCTCCTCGGAATTTGTTTGCAATGGTTTGGAGAACCATGGGACTTCACCAAACAGCTTAACCTTTTCAAAATAACTCCAGGCTTTGAAAAACAAAATTTCACCTGCATATACTTGCTTTATGCTTTGAGCTAGTTCTGCTTTTTGGTAGTTCACCAAAAAATTATTCAGCGCTCGCACTTGTGTCCAATTCCATCCTCCACTGCCAGCAGCGGTTGTCTCAACATAGGTTCCATTTACCATTTTGACCAAAGAATAATCTGTTGAAACGCTATTGTCGGAATGAACATCTCCATAAGGGATGGCCGGCCCCTGATATCCCCATGGAACTGCCGTTGTCAGGGCACCGTCAAAGCCCTGAATGAAACTGCCATAGAATGAATTGCAATACAGTTGCAGGTCCGATTCGCTTTTCCAGTATGTCTGGTCAGTAATGCTGTCCAAAGGGTACCTCTCCATAAAATCATCATTGCATCCAGCTAACAGTAGCAGTGCAAAAATTACTGATATAAAATATTTATAGTTCATGATAACGTCTTTATTAATATAGGTTATTGACAATTAAAATGTTACCTGTACACCAAATGTGTAGGAATGTAACATTGGATAGGCATCTCCCATTAATTCCGGATCCAGCACATCCGGAACTTTACTAATTGTTAACAGGTTGTATCCCGAAGCATAAATCCTGAGTCTGCTAAGATCTATTTTCTTTGAAAGGTTTTGCGGCAGGGTATAACCCAATGTGACATTTTTCAAACGTGCATAAGATGCATCCAGCAAATAGCGGGATTGAACTTCCATATTTTTTGCGGCTGGCTTGAATGCAGGGAAAAATGCCGTAGTTCTTTGTGGCGTCCATGAATCATAGTAAGTAAATTTAGTTCCTGATCCTCCGTTGATGTTGCTTCCATTGATTAATCCCCAATAAAAGAAACTATTTGTCCAATAGTCTCTTTTCCCGGTACCTTGCCAGAACATGTTGAAGTCAAAATTTTTCCAGGCGATATCTATGTTCACCCCATATTGATAACGCGGTGTTGAATTCCCAATGATTTTTTTGTCGCCGGGATCTCCAACGGTGGTTGCACCGTAACCTATTACCTTATCATTGTTCAAATCTTTAAAACGTAAATCTCCGGGTCTCCATACTCCACCATTAATTTTACTTTGGTTCGGGGCATTTGCTATTTCATCACTTGTCTGAAAAATGCCTTCTGTTACGTATCCCCATATCTCGCCCATCTTTTTCCCTTCGTAAAGAGATGAAATCAATTTTTGTGGATTGCCTGAAAAATCAAGAATTTCGGATTTATAGTCGGACAGTAGAAATGTAATGTTATACTTCAGACCATTTTCTAAATGGTCATTCCATCTGGCTGAGAATTCCCATCCATTTGTTTTCATGCTTCCCGAATTTTGATTGGGGACTGATGTTCCCAAAACTGATGGCAATTTTTCGGCGGATGTCAGAATATTAATGGTTTTTCTATTGTACCAATCATAATTCAATGTCAACTTATTCAAAATGGTAACATCCATTCCGAAGTCCAATGTTGTTGCAGTTTCCCAGGTCAGGTTGGAACTGACGAGTCCTGGTGGATTAATGCCAATTGGACGAACTCCATTGATGATATATCCTACCTGTGGAGTCAAGCCATAAGTGGAAATGTAGGCATAATTGGACACGTCCTGATTTCCAAGGCTACCAAAGGAAGCTCTTAACTTGAGGTTCTGGATGATTGGTTTTAACCCTTTCATAAAACCTTCTTCAGAAACTCTCCAACCTGCAGAAAATGATGGAAAAAATTTGAACCGGCTATCTTTTGGAAACTTTGAAGATCCGTCGTATCGACCGTTCATCTCGAAAAGATATCTTTTGTTAAAAATATAATTGAATCTGCCGAACACACCCCTGATGGCATAGTGTGATTCACCATCTCCGAGGGTCTTAACACCTGAAGCCAATTGTAGAACAGGTACATTATCAGAAACTAAATCCAGTCCCTGTGCCCATAGATTTTCGTCTTTAAACAACTCCTGATTAAAACCAGCCACAGCAGCGAACTCATGATGGTCGGTAATAGTTTTTGCAAAATCAAAGTAGGCATTGTATACAAAATAATCACTTTGAGAATGTGTTTTCTTTACTGTAGAGTTTCCTTCGCTTGCACGAGGTGTCCACGATCTGTCGATATTTGGGAAATACGGCAGAAACAGCTTCTCATTATTATTGATGGTTCTGAATGCAAAATCAGTTTTAAAATTGAGACCTTCCATAATTTTAACAGTTGCACCGGCTTTTAGCATCAGGGTTCCCGATTTCATATTAATATTACCCTGCATTCCGTTAGAAAAATTAGCAGTCAACCTTTCACCGACAGGAGAATCAGCAGGTGTCAGCAATGGAGTCATTAAGTTTCTCCATCCTTGCTTGGCCATGAATTCGAAATAAGTCGTATTTTCAACATATCCTCCAAAGCCGTTGGGAACTTGCGAATTATACTGAGTATACATCGCTTTGGTATCTAATTTCAACCAATTGGTAACATCCGTTGAAAACCCAAGTGTTGCATTAAAGGTCTTTTTATAATCCTGGTTCCTTTTCATTATGCCATCCTGATCACGGTATCCAAAGGAGGCATAATAATTGCTTTTTGCACTTCCTCCTGATATGGACAATATATGGTTTTGCATGGGAGCACTTTTGCGAATCACCTCTTTCCATGGATTGACATTGCCAACCCAAACGATGGCACTACCATTCATATAATAACTCGGAGATGTTCCCGGATTATTAAAGTAGTTTTTTACCTGGGTTAATTTGTACTCATCATCAACAGATGGCTTTCCCCCGTCTAAAGTTGCCGCATTCATCACAGCTTCCTGATATTCCACGGAATTTAACAAGCCAGGATCACTGATTGGCACTTGTACCTGATAACTTCCTGAATACGATATTTTTGGAGCAGAGTCTTTACTCCCTCTCTTTGTCGTTACCAATATCACCCCATAGGCTGCTCTTGCACCATAGATTGCTGAAGCAGAGGCATCTTTTATAACGGATATGTTATCAATGTCATCCGGGCTCAGGTTATTAATATCCATCTGAACTCCGTCCACAAGCGTTAATGGAGAGCCCGTTTGAAAATTTCCGCCTGAGAAAGAGGTGCCTCCCCTGATGTTATAAGAAGCATTGGTGACCGGATTTCCATTTGCTGTTGTTATGTTTAGGTTCGGAATCAAGCCTTGCAATGCTTGACTTAAATTTGAAACAGCTTTATTTGCCAAATCTTTAGAAGTAACTTGTTCTACAGCACCTGTCAGGTTTATTTTTTTCTGAGTTCCATATCCTATGGCAACCACTTCTTCAATCCCAACAGTTTCCTCTTCAAGTTTAACATTTAGGGTGTTCTTGCCACTAACAGCAATCTCCTGCATCTTCATCCCAACAAAAGAAAACTGCAAAATGCCATTTTCAGGAATGCTTGACAGCGTAAATTTTCCATTCGCATCTGTGATAACTCCAATTGTTGTCCCTTTTACCACCACAGAAACACCGGGCAGAGTATTACCAGAGGAATCGGTAACTTTCCCCGAAACAGATTTTTGTTGCTGGGCAGCTGAAGTTTCTGTGCTTTTGGGGGTAATAACGATATTTCTGTCGATCACTGTAAAGGTAACATCCTCACCTGCAAACATCATCTTTAAAATCTCTTCCACAGATGTTTTTTCCACACTGATGTCAACTTCACGATCGACATCAATCTTACTCGCATTGTACATGAAGGAAAATTCAGATTGATCTTCAATTAGTTTAAGTACATCCTTCACCTTTGTTTGTTGCACATTCAGGTTCAGTTTTGTCTGCTGGCTGTAAACAGAAGCATAACTTCCTGAAAGCCCCACAATACAAATCAGTACGACAATTAGTTTCATTCTTAAAAATAGTTTTCTTAGGAGGGTCTGATCATTCGAATATTCATCCGAACTACAATTTTTTTTCATAGTTTTGTAATGTTTATTCAGCTGTTATAGGATGGAAGTTATGTCCGTAACCTCTTCTCCTGGCTGAGTTAATAAATTTTTTGATTAAGAAAGGTTTGCCTCTTTGGCAGGCCTTTCTGCATTTAATACATGGTTAGTCGTGATGATTCATAGGCGAAATTTTTTAAGGTTTGGTAATCACTACTTGTTTCCCATCAATCTGGTATTTAATCGGCTTTAGCAGACTTATTAATTTTAAAAGTTCATTCAAAGATTCTGTTTTTACTTTGAAGGTGAGGAGTTCTCCATCCAGTAACTCAGGCGCTACCCGGATCTCAACCCCATACCAGCGTTCCATGTACTTGATGATTTCCTCCAGCGGTACTTCATCAAATACCATCTCATCCCGTGTCCAGGCAGAAACCAGATTGATGTCCATTCTCACTAAATCAAGTTTGTGTTCTTTTTTGTCAAAAGTTGCCACCTGTCCGGGGACAAGTTGTACCATTTCCTCCTCACCACGATCAATTCCCACCTTTCCGCTTTTTAGCCCTATCTCTACTTTTTGGTCGTCTTCGTAGGCTTTCACATTAAAGGACGTGCCAAAGACTTTAACGTCCAGTACTGAAGTGCCAACAACAAACTGCCTCGAAAGATCTTTCCGAACCTCAAAATAACCCTCTCCTTTTAATTCAACCCTTCGGTAATCGTGAAAATTTTGGCTGAATCTGATCTGTGAACGACCATTCAACAAAACAATTGAACTATCAGGCAAGATAATACGTGTTTTTTGTCCTGCCGGGGAGATGACCTCTGTAAACTGAGTCACTTGTTGCCGCTGGTCCAGTTTGGTGCCTGACCAAATACTTAATATAACAACGATTACAGCAGCGGCAATTTGTCCAACTCTTCGCCATAAATAGAAAGATCTTTTAGGGGAATGGATTTTTTGCCGGACCTTCTGCCATGCTTTTGTCCTGTCAGGCAAAAAATGGTCAGGGAAGCTTCCTCTAATCAGCCAAATGTCCTGAAGATCCTGGTATATTTTTTTGTTGTCCTCGGAATTATCCAACCATTGCCGGATTTCGATAGCATATTCTTCGCCGTTTGAGGCAATATTTCGGATGATTGTAGAAAAAGGGAGCTGGTTTTCCATTGTGCTGATAAATTGCTTCTTACTTTAACAGCACTTAAATCACCCGGATCCCCCAAAACAAATCATAAAATATTTACCGCAATAAAAAGTAGAAAGATCTGGTCCTGATAAGGCTGTAAATAATCTTTTATTTTATGGATCGCTATGGTCATCTGGTTTTCGACTGTTTTTACAGTAATACCCAGTTTTTCAGCAATTTCCTTTTGCGACAAACCTTCATCCCTGCTAAGTTGATAAATCGTTTTACATTGTGCAGGAAGTACCTCAACTGCCCTGGAAAGGATCGTTTTTAATTCCTCGAATTCCAGG
>CAIRSO010000834.1 GCA_903881215.1 uncultured Bacteroidia bacterium | reverse complement strand
GAGTGGTGGGTCTCGGGGTAATAGATTTCAGCAAGATTGCCTGTTGATATCGCTACGAAATGAGAGATGGTTAGAGACTGAATATTCTTAACTTCCTGAAAAGAAGGAAAATAATCATGATCTGTTGAGCAGAATGCAATTCTATCTTTACAACAATCAACTTCAATGACTCCGTTTGAAGGGCAAGGAGCAGAATTGTCTTCCATTCCGCATGTGGCTTTTTCTCCTGTTATAGAGCATTTTACTGCAGCCAATTCCCCGCAGCAAATATGAGAAGCAATGGTCAGATTGATCCCTGATATCAGGATCAATAAAGCGAATAATATGGAGATAACTCTTTTCATTCAATCAGTTAAACGAATTGTTGTTTAATCAGTTGACAAAATAAGTAAATTAATTTGAAATTATTCCAATTTTTCTAAAAACTGTTGAACGAGCCTACACCAGAACTTCCCCAAAAGATCACCAATGAGATTCGTCTAATTTTTCTTCAGAACCCTGGTTAGCCTTTTTTACTTTGTTTAAGAGGCCTTTAGCGCCACTTTTTTTTCCGCTTTCAGCGCTGGATATGATTCACAACCTTTATTCAAACATACCCTTTACCCTGTCGAAGAAATTTCTTTCCTTGGTCTCTTCAGGGACAAGAAAATTTGGTAATTGTTGTAGCCTTTCAAGTTGTTTTTTCTCTTCTGATGTGAGTTTCTGTGGCACCCAGGCATGAATTTTTACCAGTAAATCTCCTTTGCCATAGCCGTTCACATCAGGGATTCCTTTTCCACGCAAGCGAAGGATCTTTTCCGGTTGGGTGCCGGCTTCGATTTTCACCTTGACTTTCCCATCGATGGTTGGAATTTCGGCTGTCAGTCCCAATGAAAGATCTGGGAATGAAAGAAATAGATTGTAAATCAAGTCATTTTCATCTCTGATTAATTCCGGATGCTCTTCTTCAGAGATTAAAACGAGCAGATCGCCGGGTACTCCGCCACGCCTTGCAGCATTTCCTTTGCCACCTACGGAAAGTTGCATTCCTTCGCCAACACCAGCGGGAATTTTTATGGTTACAACTTCTTCACCCTGAACAAGTCCTTCTCCATAGCACTTTTCACATTTTTGGGTAATAATCTTGCCCTCGCCACTGCAGGTTGGACAAGTTGACGATTGCTGAATTTGCCCGAAGATGGAGTTACTGATTCTGGTTACCTGACCAGTTCCCTTACAAGTGGAACAGTTGGTATGCCCACTGCCATTTTTTGCCCCACTGCCATGACAGCTATCGCAGGAGACATATTTCTTAACTTTTAATTTTTTCTCACATCCGTTGGCAACCTCGCTGAGGTTTAGAGTTACCTTGATCCTAAGGTTTGATCCTCTGTTGACGCGCTGACCTCTGGAACCTCCTCCGAAGCCACCGAAACCGCTAAAACCACCGCCGCCGCCTCCAAAAATATCTCCAAATGCGGAGAAGATATCATCCATAGACATATTGTGTCCACTGAAACCACCCTGATTGCCCATTCCGGCATGACCGAATTGATCGTATCTCTGCTTTTTCTCAGCACTACTCAGTATCTCGTATGCTTCTGCTGCCTCTTTAAATTTTTCTTCAGAAGCTTTGTCGCCAGGATTTTTGTCCGGATGAAATTGAATGGCTTTTTGGCGATAAGCTTTCTTGATCTCGTCGGCAGTTGCGCTTTTGGAGACTCCCAGGACTTCGTAATAATCTCTTTTTGACATTTCTATTTTTTTTTCAATTCGAAGTCGGATAATTATTCGCCTATCACAACTTTAGCATAACGTATAACTTTATCGTTCAGCATATAGCCCTTTTGAACAACTTCTACAATTTTACCTTTTAATTCATCGGTTGGTGCAGGGATTTTGGTAATGGCTTCATGGTGATCTGTATCCAGTACCAAACCTTTAGCCTCCATTTCCACTACTCCATTTTGTCTGGTGAATTCTTTGAATTTATTGTATATCAAATTGATACCCTCTTTTGTTGTATCGAGATTCTCAGATGTTTCGATGGCACTCATGGCTCGCTCAACATCGTCAATAATTGGCAAAAAATTGACGAGAAGCGACTCTGAAGCGTTCTTCATCAAATCCATCTTTTCTTTCAACGTGCGTTTACGGAAGTTGTCAAATTCAGCCGATAGGCGAAGATACTTGTCATTTGAGGAGGCAACATTAACTGTCAGCTCAACTATTTTATTTTCCAGTTCAGCTTCTTTACTCAAATTTTGCTCTGAGGTATGATCACCTCCCATTTCGGAGTTAATATGGTCATTTGAAGCAGAGTTGCCATTTGAACTATTTGACTCAACTTTTTCTTTGTGTTTATTCTTGTATTCGTCTTTCTTCTTCATCATAATTCTTCAATTATTCCAATCTCTTTTAACCCTTCAAATAGTTTGCCATAAGGCATGATTCGGACATTTTGACACAAAAAAAAGCCCAAAACTGACAGCTTATCTTCCTATTCCCTTCTGATTTTTGCCCCTATTGCATTTAAACGGACATCTATATTTTCGTAACCACGATCGATCTGATCAATGTTGTCGATGGTTGAGACGCCATTGGCGGAAAGAGCTGCGATGAGCAAAGCCACTCCTGCTCGAATGTCGGGAGAGGTCATGCGGGTTGCACGAAGGGGGTGGGAGCGATCAAGACCAATCACAGTAGCGCGGTGCGGATCGCAGAGTATGATTTTGGATCCCATGTCGATCAATCTGTCCACGAAAAAAAGTCGGCTTTCAAACATTTTCTGGTGGATCAGAACACTTCCTCTTGCCTGTATTGCTACCACAAGAAATATACTTAACAAATCGGGGGTTAGTCCTGGCCATGGAGCATCAGCTATGGTCATGATCGAACCATCGATAAAGGACTCAATTTCATAATGATCCTGAACAGGAATATGTATGTCATCGCCTTTTCTGATCACGTTAATCCCCATCTTGCGAAAGGAGTCCGGGATAATTCCCAATTGGTCGTAGGCGACATCTTTTATCAGCAGGTCAGAAGAGGTCATGGCTGCCAAACCGATGAAGCTTCCCACCTCAATCATGTCGGGCAGCAAACGGTGATCACATCCGTTCAAAGAGGTAACTCCGTGAATATGCAGTAAGTTGGAGCCAACACCATCCATTCTGGCTCCCATTCGGATTAACATATGGCAAAGCTGCTGAACATATGGTTCGCAGGCTGCATTGTAAATTGTGGTGGTGCCTTCGGCCATGACCGCAGCCATAATCAGGTTGGCAGTACCGGTAACTGAGGCTTCGTCGAGTAAAATATAAGCGCCCTTAAGTTTTTTAGCTTCTACACGAAAGAGTGCATTCGCGGCATCGAAAATAAATGTAGCACCCAGCGACTCAAAACCCCTAAAATGGGTGTCCAGCCGACGTCGGCCAATCTTGTCACCTCCGGGTTGGGGAATTGTTCCTTTGCCAAATCGAGCCAACATCGGACCGATAATCATAATTGATCCTCTTAATGCACCGGCTTGCTGGAAGAATAATGGTGAAGTCAGAATGTCAACATCGACATTTTCCGCACAAAAAGTATATGTTCCTTTTTCCAGTCTATCAACAGCAACACCCATATTTCTCAAGATATCGATGAGCTTTAGCACATCGCTGATCTCAGGGATATTGGAAATAGTAACTTTTTGTGGTGTGAGTAAAGTGGCACAAATAACCTGTAGTGCTTCATTTTTGGCACCCTGCGGTGTTAGCGTTCCAGCCAGGGAATTTCCTCCTTCAATAATGAATCTAGCCATGGCAAAAGTGGCAACTATTTATGCTTCCGGTTTTGTCCGGAGCCTACTTTTGCCTTCTTTTTCTGGATCTTGATAATATCTGTCACCTCCTGGAGATGCAAGTCTTCACGTACTTTTAGCCGGCCACGGGAAATCAGTTTAAGGTCATCGAAAATCTTTTCGTCCTCAACCATGTCTTTGTTCCAGGTTAGGTAGGATTTCTTCATCTGATTGGCCAACTGTTCTGTATTCTGCTCTTTGGACGGATTTTCATCCTCCATTTTTGAGATGTTGTCGATCAGTTGTTCCATAATTTTTCCATAATGACGGTACTTGATATCCGACTGATTGTATGGAATATGTTTTGGTTTTTCGGTGAAAGTTTCAGGAACCGGTGGAGCATATGGATAATCGATGTCAAGTTTGAAATCGGACATGATGGCAATATGGTCCCAGAGTTTATGTTTGAAATCATTGATGTCTCTCAGATAAGGATACATCATCCCCATAATGTCAATGATGGATTTTACCGCCAGATTGCGCTCATCGCGATCTTCAATGGTGAGAACATGTTCGACCATTTTGTGAAGTGCCCTGCCATATTCAGGCAGCTTCATCTTAGTGCGCTGGGTATTATAATCTTTGAACATCGTGAATTTCAATTAAGTGCTTTCGAAAAAGCTATTTGTATTTTATGGGACAAAGTTACAAAATTGGACGCTCAATTCAAACCTTAAAATCAGGATAGATCATCCACGATTTTTAATTTCGCAAATTTGAGTAACAATTGTTTCTCCCCGGCATTGGCGAAGAAAACTCTTGCCTTTTTTTCCGGCATGGCTCCCTCAATATCCACAATTTTGCCCCTTCCGAACCGTTGATGTTCAACAAACATACCAATACTAAGGGAGTTGGGATCATCTGCATCGAAGGGTTCATTTGAAATTGGATCATTCGCTCTTCTATAATTTGATCCAAGTGTGCTGGTTTGTTTTGGCGGGAGAAAGGTAGTTCTTTCTGTTCTTTCAAAATGACCGCGGTCAGTGCCCGTTGCCATTTTGCTGTTATCATTGGAAAGGTGATGTTGGAAAAAACGGCTGCTCTGCATATCCAGAAATTGTGAATCGATCTCACCAATAAAACGGCTCGGATTGCAAAACTCTGTCTTGCCCCATTTAAATCGTTGCTGGGCAAATGAGAGAAATGCCTGATGTTTTGCCCTGGTGAGCGCCACATAGAACAATCGGCGTTCTTCCTCAAGCTCTGGCAAAGTCAAGGTTCCGGAGAATCCGGAAGGGAAGAGGTTCTCCTCCAAACCAACGACGAACACATTGTTGAATTCCAATCCTTTGGAGGAGTGAACTGTCATAAGTGTCACTTTATCAAAGTCCTCAGTTTTTTCATTATCCTGATCAGTAAGCAGGGAGACCTCCTCGAGGAAATTAGCCAGCAAGGCAGAATGGCCTTCTTCGACGGCACTTAATGTAAATTGTTGAATGGCATTGAGCAACTCCTGAGTGTTTTCATACCTGCTGATGTTTTCAGGCGATTTATCCTGATACAGCTCAGAAAGAATACCCGCCTCAGATGCAATTCTTTGAGCCATTTCATATGCTTCGGAAGTAATTGAGCGATCAGAAAAATTCTGGATTAAGGTGATGAATTCGGTCACTTTTTTAACCGCACCTCCATTTAATCCGGCCTTTTGAAGTAACAATGAATCTGAAGCAACGGCAAACATGCTGCTATTGCTTATATTGGCAAATTCTTCCAGTTTGCCGATGGTTGTTGCACCGATTCCCCTGACCGGATAGTTGATGATACGTTTGAAGGACTCATCGTCTTTTTGGTTGATCACTAGTCTGAAATAGGCGAGCAGATCTTTGATTTCCTTCCTTTGGTAGAAGGATAGTCCACCGTAAATTTTATATGGGATATTTCGTTTGCGAAGAACTTCTTCAAATACCCTCGACTGAGCGTTGGTCCGGTACAGAATGGCGAAATCTGAATAGTTGTCGTGATCAGACATCCGTTTTTGAAATATCTCATTAACGACTAAATAGCCTTCCTCCTGATCGTTCAGGGCATTCAATACCTTGATCTTGGATCCCGCATCATTTTCACTGAAAACAGTCTTCTGCAGCTGATTTTTATTTTTGGAAATAATGCTGTTGGCGGCATTGACGATGGTCTGTGTGGACCGGTAATTCTGCTCGAGCTTGTAGACTTTGTAATCCGGATAATCGGTTTTAAAATTGAGAATGTTTTCAATTCTGGCTCCAAGAAAGGAATAAATACTCTGGGCATCATCCCCTACCACACTGATATTTTGGTGCAACTCTGCCAATTTCTTAACAATCAGGTATTGAGAGAAATTAGTATCCTGATACTCATCAACCAGGATGTATTTGAAAATATGCTGGTATTTCTGCGCAGTATCCGGGAAACGCCTGAACAGCACATTGGTCATCAGCAGCAGATCGTCAAAATCCATCGCTCCGGCGTTTTTGCATCGTCTGGCATACTCTTCATAAATCTCACCCGTTCTGGGAATTCTCGCGGACTGGTCGGCCTCACGAATTGCCTCACTCTGCCGGTACCCGGAAGGCAGGATCAGGTTATTTTTGGCTGCAGAGATTCGCCCCATGATGGATGAGGGTTTGTAGGCATTTTCCTCCAGGGCCATGCTTTTGATGATGGTTCTCAGCAGACTTTTGGCATCCTGCGTATCATAAATGGTGAAGGTAGACGGATAGTCGATCAGGGAAGATTCTGTACGAAGGATCCTTGAAAAGATTGAATGAAATGTTCCCATCCAGAGGTGTCTGGCAACCTGAGGACCTACAACTGTAGCTATCCTTTCCTTCATCTCCCGGGCTGCTTTGTTCGTAAAAGTCAGTGCGAGAATGGATGATGGTGGTATGCCATTTTGGAGCAAGTGGGCAATCCGGTAGGTAAGCACCCTGGTTTTACCGGATCCTGCGCCGGCAATAATCAGGGAAGGTCCCTGAAAATTTTTAACTGCCTGTTGCTGGGCCTCATTCAGGTTGTCAAGATAATTTACCAAGATGGAAAGGTTTTTTGAATTGGAACTGACACAAAGATAAACCCCTTGTGGGATCTTTTGATAGAATGCTGAAAACTTTTCCAAAGTTTCGAATTTTCGCTAATAATTTTTCCGTAGTTCAAAACTTTGGAAAAGTAACTAGCTAAATCCGTTAATTTTTTTCTTTGTCAGGTTGGATAGTTGTTTAAATTTGTAGGCTGGTAGCAATAACTCTTACTCTCCATGCTGTGTAACTCAAAACGTATTCTTGCTATTTTATTGCTGTGTTTAGTAAACTTTCTGCCGGTAAGGCTTGAGGCTCAATCTCTAGCCTCGGCGAATGCTGATTTCAAAGAGACTACGGCTTATCCGACCTATCCCAACAACGATCCAATCTATTATTTCTGTTCACAGGAAGGCATCAATTCTGGGTCGCTAATTGCTAAGACGGCCGGTGCGTCAGTTTCTTTTCTTTGGGAGAAATTTGACCCTGTCACTCAAAAATTCGTAGGTTTCAGCAACGATACAGGCGTTTCTTCCTCTCTTACCAGACTTGAAGATGGCTGTTACCGGGTTTCATTTTCAGAAGGTGGAGTAAATTTTGTTTTTCGAGCCTGGATTTTGAACAGTTGGAGTAAGCCTTTTGCAGCTATTGTTGAATCAACCTGTACACAACTTAAGCTTTCGTCATCAGTAACCGGAACAAACTACCAATATTATGATCTGACTTCGGGAAAGGTAGTTTCTTTGAATGCCGGCTATCGTTTCAGATGGTATATCGGAACCTTGTTGGTTTCCTCCACGCAAAATCCGACCATTTTGCAACCTCCATCAAAAAATACTGTATACCGGGTTGAGATTACTGACCGTGCTGGTTGTATGAAAAGTGCTGAAGTCAATTATACTTCCCCGATTCCGCTGGCTAAATTTTCCTGGTCAACTCCACAGGCAAATGATCCGCAATATGTTTTTCCTCAGGCTCCTGCCAATATTGATTTTAAGAATCTCAGTGAAAACAGCGATCCTGATAAATATGAATGGTTTCTTTTCAAAGACAAAACGATTCTTGAGACTATGGGGGGCGGTACTGCTGTAATAGATTCTTTTCAGGCAATTCTGTATGATGCCAATCCATTGTATACCTATGAACTTTCCGGAAAATACAAAGTCAAACTCGTCGCAGCCAAAACTGTTCAGGCACTTACCTGCCGGGATACCTTTTATCTGCCTGATCCAATAATTGTTGACACTTCGCTGGTAAAGGTCTCGCCTGTTTTTACTCCTAACGGGGATGGCGTCAATGACAAAATGATTCTAAAAACCAGATCTCTTGAATCATTACATTTCACGGTACTTAACCGATGGGGGAAAGTTGTTCACCAGTTTTCTTCCAATAACTACATTCCAGCTGAGTCTGAAATAGCAGCCTGGGATGGTCGCGTAAACGGCAATCTTTGTCCGCCGGGTGTCTATTTTTATGTCATTGATGCTCAGGGAAGGGATGGAGTTCGACGACGATCGAAGGGATTTGTCCAACTAATTTGGTGAAAAGTAAAAATAAGTAAATGTGAAAATTGGAAAATTGGAAAATGTGAAAATTGCGCTAAAATTGACAGTTGATCATCAAAACACCCAACCTATTAGCGCTCAAATATTGACACTCCACGAATGCCTAATTTTCCAATTTTCCAATTTTCCAATTTTCACATTATTAAACGCATGAATGACGAGTTAGAGAATGCAAGAAGTATTTTATGGGCACAGCAAAAGTGGCCCGGAATCTACTTTTTTAAATTTATTGTTCCGAATGACAAGGAGAAACTGGACCAGGTGAGAAAACTTTTTCAGTTTGAAGATCACATTACCTATCGCACTTCAAAAGACATTCGATTTATCTCGCTTTCCTGCAAACAGGAGATGAAGAATCCGGATGAAGTGCTGGCGATTTATAAACGTGCTGGTGAGATAGAGGGAGTTATTTCGCTATAATCCGGAATTCTGAAGCCTTCAATTTTATCTCCTTTTTGAAGACGAGGGGGAGACTGAAAGACTATGAGACTAGGGGACTAGGGGACTAGG
>CAIRSO010000833.1 GCA_903881215.1 uncultured Bacteroidia bacterium | reverse complement strand
ATTATGCCCCAAAAGTGACAACATTGGGAGCAATTCTTGCAAAAAGGGAGTTTCCTCCTGATGTTGAATTGGTATTAGTAGGTGATAGGCTAGCCATAGAAACTACTTGCCGGGAGGAGAATTTTGACCCCGGCAATTTTCATGTTGTACCAACAACTGAAGTTATTGGCATGGGAGATCACCCGGTTAAAGCCTTCTCGTTAAAAAGGAATTCAAGTATGGGAGTTGGATTCCAGATGCTCGTTGAAGGAAAGCTTGATGGATTCTGTAGTGCAGGGAATACCGGAGCCATGATGGCCGGAGCCATGTTCACGGTAAAATCCATTCCTGGTATTATCCGGCCTTGTATTGGAGTGTCGATTCCCAAAGGAGAAAATGAGTATACCCTTCTGCTGGATGTCGGACTGAACCCTGATGCCAGGCCGGATGTCATGTACCAGTATGCCATTATGGGATCCTTCTATTCCCAGCATGTTCACGGAGTCGAAAACCCCAAAGTAGGTCTGCTGAATATTGGTGAAGAAGAGGAAAAAGGAAATTTACTCACCAAAGCAGTCTTCCAAATGATGAAAGATAGCTGCGATTTTAATTTTATCGGAAATGTTGAGGGAAATGAGATATTTGCTGATAAAGCTGATGTTGTTGTTTGTGAGGGATTTATAGGCAATGTGGTGCTAAAGCTGGCCGAGTCTGTTTATTACCTGACTCAAAAGCTCAAACTTTCGAATGCCTTTTTTGAGCAATACAATTATGAGAATTTTGGTGGTATTCCGATAATCGGGATTGGATCACCTGTTTTAATCGGGCATGGAAAGTCAACTCCGCTTGCTATTAAGAATATGCTGATAAAAAACCGTGAACTGGTTCAATCAGGGTTAATAACAAAGCTTAAGAAAGCATTTGAATAATGCAAAAGATTTACGCTGCTATAACCGGGGTTGAGGCTTATACCCCCCCGAACATTCTTACCAATGCTGACATTGAGAAATTGGTAGATACTACCGACGAGTGGATTGTTTCAAGGACCGGGATCAGGGAGCGGCATATTTTGGAACCAGGTTTGGCAACTTCTGATATGGCCGTGCCGGCTGTGAAAAAGCTTCTCAAAAAGACAGGAACCAATCCTGATGATATCGATATGGTTATTTGCACCACGGTCACTCCTGATATGGTTTTTCCTGCTACTGCAAACATTGTCAGCGATAAAGTTGGTATAAAGAATGCATTCAGTTTTGATATGGCTGCTGCGTGTTCGGGATTTGTTTATATGCTGTCAGTAGCTTCAAAATTTATCGAGACCGGGAGCGCAAAAAAGATTTTGTGCATTGGTGCTGATAAAATGTCAACGATAGTTGATTATACCGACAGGAATACGTGTGCCTTGTTTGGTGATGGTGCTGGTGTGGTTCTTTTGGAACCTGATCCGGAATATGGTATTCAGGATCAGATACTACGTTCCGACGGTGCTGGACGAAAATACCTCTATCTGAAAGCCGGTGGTTCTTTGCGGCCTGCATCACATGAAACAGTCGATGCAAGAGAGCATTTTTTGTATCAGGAGGGGCAACCAGTTTTTAAAATGGCAGTATCGAAAATGGCTGACATCTCAGTAGAGATAATGGAAAAGCATAAGCTTCCGGCTGACAAGTTATGGTTGGTACCTCACCAAGCTAATTTGCGTATTATCGAGGCAGTTGGCCGAAGGATGGGGCTTGATCCCAGCCGTGTAATGGTTAATATTCAAAGATATGGCAATACAACAACAGCCACAATCCCCTTAGTGTTGGCCGAATATGAAAACCAGCT
>CAIRSO010000832.1 GCA_903881215.1 uncultured Bacteroidia bacterium | reverse complement strand
TGTAAACAGCAGAACGGATATTTCTCCTGTGATCCTTTACTAAATGAGTATGTTTCTTCCCATCAGGCAGATTTAGAATTGATTACATTTAAAGATCTTACCAATTCAGATTTGGCATTTCAACAAGCGGTATTCAGAAGTTATGATATTGCAAAGAAGAGAAAAAATTGGCTACAAAAAATCCAGTTACTTCTTGATAAACAAAATTATACTGGAGCAGAATATATTCATGTAGCAAGTTTACTGAACCATCTTCACGAAGATTATTTTGCAACTGTAATATACGCAACAGAAGCTAACGAACGAAAACAATTTGCATCTGATTGGATCAGCAAAGCAAAAATCACTCTAGGTTGGTCTGAAAAACAAATAGCGTTTGTAATTTACAAACTATATACTAATCCGGCACAGTTTGATATAGAAATTAATACAATACAAGCCAAAGTGCAGGAGGAGTCTATTGACCCAAATGGTGACTGCACATGCAATACATCATTAAGTTTTGTAGCAAATTGGCATGCATTTCAGGAAGTTGTAATATTTCAACCGGCTGTGGCTGGCTGTGGTCTGAATCCTGTGATGGAGCATGCCGCTAAAAAGCATTGTCAGAGTGTTTAATTACCACTTTGTTACTATTTGCATGGCACGAGTAACTTATGTTTTGATATTTAACTGATTATTGCTTAGTACCTAAACCAATTTTGAATTGAGAACCAAATGTCTGCAAATAAAGAAAAAAGATTCCAACGCATTGTAAATGCTCTCCTTCTAAACGCCAGTTTTATTGAAAATCTGGGGTTAATGCATGGCAAAATGGGGATTGCTATTTATTTCTTCCATTTAGCCCGCGAAACCAAAAATCAAATTTATGAAGATTATGCAGGTGAGCTGATTGATGAAATTTACGATGAAATCTGTGCTACAACTCCATTAGATTTTGAAAATGGCCTTGCAGGAATAGGATGGGGAATTGAATACCTGGTACAAAACGGTTTTCTTGAAGCTGATACCGATGAAGTACTTGAAGAATTTGATAAGAGGCTAATCCACGAGTTGACTTACCATACTCCTGAAGATATCGGCTTGTTAAAAGGATTTTCCGGGTATATTACCTATTTCCACTGCAGGGTCAAAGAAAGCACCGATAAAAACGGTCAGTCAATAGCTAACCGGGAAGCATTACTAAAAGCGATTGATTTGCTGGCAAAGTGGGTAACAGAAAGACATACTGCCGGTAATTTGGAAGAGTTATGGTCTGAACCTGTTACGTTTGATATTACATGGAACTATACCGCAATTTTATGGGCTCTAACCGGATTACTGGAAGCCGGTATTTTCGGTGCGGCGTCTGAACGAATTATAAATATGATTCTTACCCCTTTAAAAACCAAAACTGTTTTCCCCCGTTTGCAGAACAATCGTCTGTTACTGGCATTGGTTATTGAAAAACTAAAGCTGTATAAACCTGAAAAATTTCCAACTAACACTTTCGATGAATTAATTCAGAAATTATTGTCTGGTCTGGACAGGGAAACTATTTTCAGCGAGTTAACCCCGGATTATGCATTTTTGCAAAACGGTACAGGCGGTATTGCCTGGATTTACCGACAATTATTTCTGTTGACAAACAACGACCATTTCCGGGATGAATCGCTCTACTGGGATTCTCATGGTTTCGGGTTTACTGAAACCGACCAGGGATATGCCGGATTTTATATAGATAAGGAAAATGAAAACAAAGCTTCTGGATTACTGGAAGGATTGACCGGAATTGGATTAATGAGTTTACCGTACAGCAATTTGAACATTTAATGCTAAGGTATGATTAACCTCTTTTTTGTTATACATGATTATTCCGGTGCCCGCACTTATGCCACCGAATTATTAAATTACCTCTCCGGAATTGAAGGCATTGCCTTGCATAAAATATTCTCTGAGAGCAAATACCATAAAGAATACAGGGTAATACAAGATGAAAATATAATAGAAATACATTTGCCACCAGCAAAAAAGATAATCCGCAATCTTGAAAAATATGCGGCGCGTTGTCTCGACTTAATGCAACCTCTCCTTATTGGAAAAGAAAACCTGATTTTTCACCTCAATTTTTCCAATCAGGTAAAATTGGGTGTTAAGGCCAGAGAACGGTTTGGAGCCAAACTTATCTATACACTCCACTTCCTACCCGACTTTTTTTCCTATCTTGGTTATAACGATGATTGGCAGGACAAACTTGAAACCACTGGAGATGCAATGGAAAAAGAGATGGTTTCTGTCGTCGATCACGTTATTTGTGTTACGCGCTTTGCCAAAGATGCGATATGCCACTACTATGAAACGCCTCTTCAAAAAGTAGAGGCAATCCACAATGGTTTTTCAAGCTTATATGATTGTTCGAATAGCCATGGTAAATCAAAAGCGAAAATTAGAAAAGTGTTTGGGTTTGGCAAAAACGAAAAGATCATCCTTTTTGTCGGGCTGCTGGAATCCAGAAAAGGTGTCAATTTCTTAATTCGTGCTTTCAATCAGCTCTCTGGTATGTTTTCTAATGTCCGGTTGGTGATAGCCGGGGATGGCGATTTTAAAGAAGCTCTAAGAAATATCAACAAAGGGTGGGCGAAAATCACATTTACGGGCAACATACCTCACAGTGAGTTAGAAAAACTATATAGTATTGCAACAGTTGGGGTTATTCCTTCTGTTTATGAACAATGCAGTTATGTGGCTCTCGAAATGATGAAATATGGACTGCCAGTGGTGGTATCGGCAGCACCCGGGCTGAGAGAATTATATACCAACGGCGAGAATGCGTTGGTTGTACCACTTCATAAAGCCGATAATGATCTGATGAAGCTGGATTTGTACGAGGATGAACTTGCAGAAGCTTTAGCAAAAATACTGAATGATAAAGCTATGCGGCAAAAGTTAAGTATAAAAGCACGTTTGGGTTGGGAGCAAAACTATACTATGACCCGCATGGGCAATGCAACCATGATGCAATACAAGCAACTTTTAAAACAAACACAAATAAGATATAAAACTAATTGAAGGGAAAAGGGCAGAAAGCCGGACATTGATGGACCTAACGCTTTCTGCCCGGACAACTTCTCAAAATTCAGCCC
>CAIRSO010000831.1 GCA_903881215.1 uncultured Bacteroidia bacterium | reverse complement strand
ATAATAGATGCGAAAAAAGTAGTAGTTAAGTTTCTAAAAGAGAACATCAAATGCTACGATGTTACAGTAATTAAAATCGGGAAAGTGCAAGAAAACTGGAATGCAGTAGCAGAAGTATATGAAGACGATTCCTTTCTAAAATCGATGAATCTTCCTCCAAAACAAGTAAGACTCTTCTATTCAATTAAAATGGATGAAAATCTCGAAATTACTTCATTTGAACGACTAAATTCATTTGAGGGGATCGATTTTGCCTCAGAGTAATAATTAAGCCTTACACGCTATGAACAAATCCCTTATTTATGTTTATTGCCTTGTAAACAGTGCACCAAATTTTTCTTCCGGTTCTATTGAAAAAGGACTTGAATCAATCCAATTCGACGACTTTTATGTCATAGTCAGGCGAGTTTCCGAACAGGAATTTTCGGAAGAGAATTTCCAAAAGAATTTGTCGAATTTGAACTGGCTTGAAACAAACGCACGCGAACATGTTGAGGTAATCAACCTTATCATGGAAAACCATGCGGTGATCCCTTTTAAATTCGGCACAATCTTTCAGGCTGAAACCGGAGTTCAAAATTTCATTTCAGAGTATGCCGACTCTCTCAAAGAGAATTTCTTCTACGTTGGTGACAAAGAAGAGTGGGCTGTCAAAATATATTGTAACCGTAAATTGCTGAGTGCTCAAATAGACGAGCTGAGTGAAGAAGCTGCTACTCTTGAACATCAAATTATGGAAAGCTCACCCGGGAAAGCCTATTTATTGAAAAGGAAAAAAATGGATCTGATTGAGAATGAAATGGATCGTATATGCAAAAAATATGGCCAGGAATACTTCGATGCGTTAAAAGATTTAAGTGAATCGACAAACCTGAATAATTTACTGCCTAAAGAGTTTACTGGCAGAGAAGATACAATGATTCTAAATGGCGCTTTTCTCCTTTGTAAGAGTAAAGTTGGACAGTTCAGAAATACGGCTGAATCCCTGGGAAAAAAAGATGAACAATTTGGATTTCTGTTGGAGATCTCCGGATCATGGCCTCCTTTTAGCTTTGTTTCAATTAAAGAAAAATCTAAATGACAAATAATGTAGTAGATCAATCGAAAGATATCACCATACTTGAATTACTCGACAGGGTTTTAAACAAAGGAGTCATCCTTACCGGGGATATCGTTATCTCAGTTGCGGATATTGATTTGGTTTATTTAGGGGTTAAGCTTATGTTGAGTTCTGTTGAAACTATGGAGCAGTTAAAGGCAGGGAAAGCGATTAAGGAGCATTAGTGAATTTATCCCGGCCACTTTACATGAAAGTTATTTTAGTATGGAAATTATAATATACGCTTTGCTGTCCGTTAAGGAAGATTCAAGCAAATTGAATTTTAAGTTGAAAGGGATGCATGGCCTGTTAAATGCTGAAATATATGCTCTTCAGGAAGGTCAAGTCTCAGCAATTGTGAGTAATATATCCAGAACCGATCTTATAACTGACAGCACAAATGCCCTATTATTTGCTGGTATCATTGACTCCCTCTCTCAGGATTTTTCGCTGCTCCCCATGCGATTTGGCTCCCTGATGGAATCATCTGAGGCAATAATCCAAATGCTGGAAAGAAACTACACTGCCATCCAAAAAAATCTGAATCAGGTTGAAGACAAGTTTGAATACGGATTAAAGGTCTTTTGTGATTCTGCCAAATTAAAGGCAGACCTTCTTGAAAAAACTAAACTCAACACCCAAACAACAGAACCATCATCCAGGGAAGCCAAACCTTCGGTATACCGTGAATGGGTTAACAAGAAGCTTGAGGAACACCGGCTGGAAGAACTTTTGGTATCGCATGTAGATAAGGTTATTGCCACAATTACTGAACAACTATCCGATTTGAATGCTGTTACTAAATTTAAAAAAATGCTAACGGAAACCACCATTATTGATGCCCTCTTTTTGCTAAAGAAGGATCAGAATGAGGAATTGATGGCGGTAATTACATCTTTGCAAAATCAATTCTCCGGACTAAACTTTGTAATGACTGGTCCATGGCCACCTTACAATTTCGTAGAAATCACCATAAAGTAAAAAACTCAATGAGTGAAAATAAAATATTATTCAGTACCGGTTCGTTGGATGGACTTTCAAAGGAGATAGGAAAGCTTACCAACGTTGACGAATCCAAATTGAAGTTAACCCCGGACAATGCAGATTCAGGGCTTGCGAAACTTGTTCTGACATTGGTTGAACTGATCAGAAAATTGGTTGAAAAACAAGCCATGCGCAGGGTTGACGGTGGCTCACTGACCGACGAAGAGATTGAACGCCTCGGAGAAACTTTGATGAAGCTGGAAATGAAAATGGAAGAACTAAAGAAACACTTCAACCTCACCGACAGGGATCTGAACATCAACCTTGGTCCGTTGGGGGATTTGATGTAAAGAGAATGCGCCTCCCGACTCATCATGATCGGTTAAGGTGAAACAATCCTCCGGCTATTTAATCACGCTAAACTTGATCTCAGAAACCTTCGCTTTTTGTCTCAATACCAGAACATAATTTCCTGATCGAAGGTTCCCTAACTGAAATTGCATTTCCTGGATTCCTGTGGGATATTGTTGCCCTTCCATCGCCTTAACCAGCTGACCACTCATTGAATAAATACGGATCTGAGACCGACTGCCGTCAGATTCAAAGGATAAGGTTGCATGCTCTTGTACGGGATTGGGATAAATCTTCAGATTGCCTGTCTGAAGGGATATAGCATTATTTATAGCGGTTGATTTGGCAACAACCTGAATTTCAGGAAATGATGCACCAAGCAATTGATTAACATCCACATCATTAAGACCAAACCATTGTTTGTATATTCCGGAATAGATGCTTCTGAAGTCGTATTGCATCGCCAGATTATCAGTTTTACTAACCACGACAGGAATGACCGGATTGTTACCTATGAGCCCAGGATTGACACTTGAGCCAAAAACAATACCGGGCCAGGTGGTACCATGATCTGTCCCGAGACTATCGTTCGATTTAATGCGCCGGCCAAATTCGGTATAGACAAATCCCATCACCTCCTCCTCTTTTTTCAGTAGTTTCAAATCATCCTGGAATGCAGAAATGGCAACAGAAAGTTTGCTCAATAGGGTTGGGTGTGCTCCGGTAATTTTACTCGATTCACTAGTAACCTGGAGTGAATGGGTATCCCAACCGCCCAGGCTAACCACGTATAGTTGAGTTTGAAGTCCGCCGGCAATCAGGTTGGCTACCAGTTTTAATTGGTCGGCCAGGGAATTGGAGCCGGCTGCCGGGTATTTGGATGAGAGATTTTTAGCACTTGCAGCAGCCGCCTTGATAACTGCCAAATAGCCTTCCGTCTGCTCCATGACATTGTTGATAAATCGAAGTTCTTTCCCAAAAGGGGAATCGGGATAACCTCCATTGGGGGCATTGTTCACATAAGTGGATGAAAGACTCTTTAACACTGTGCCAAAATTGGCAGAATCGTCCTGAGATGCAGCTGAGCTGGTGGAGCCAATCGTGAGCGAAATTGGATGTGGTTGCTGCGCATTTGGAAACCCTACCGGGAAACCATGATATTGTTTACCGAATAATCGGCCCATCCAACCGGAACTGATTATGGTTTTGGCATCCGAAGCCGAAAGCAGGATGTCTTTCGACCTGAAATGCGAAAGGTTTGGATTGGGATATCCTACCCCCTGAATGATCTGGACTTTCCCTTCTTTGTAGAGATTGGTCAAATCAGGCATAGCCGGATTCAAACCGGTTTCATCAGTCAACTTTAGTATTTGAGCTTTGTCAACCAGTATATTGCGTCTGGCATTGGCCAGGTTGTCATATTGAGATGTCGGGATCACCATGTTCAATCCATCATTCCCTCCATCCAACTGAATCAGCACCAATTTCCGTCCAGTATTGAATGACCCCAGCAAATCAGCAGCTGGCTGAGCAGCTTCTGCCTTAATCCAGTGTCCCTGAAACAAAAAAGGAGCTGTCAGGGTAGCGGATGAATATTTTAAGAATTTTCTTCGTTCCATGTTTTCACATTAAGGACAGTACATCAATTGTAGCGCCAACCTACATCAGATAAAATTCAGGCATCCGCATCATGGATTTCAGAAGGGCCTGGAGTTTATTACTGATCAGAGTTTTTTGGGCTGCATCATTTGGGTTGCTGGTATATTTGTTCCACTCAAAAGTCCAGGTTGATTCCGGTAAGCCAGGAATCAGCACTTCTTTTAGCTGTTGTACCTGTACCGTACTAAGCGTCACTGGAAGCAAAATTTGAGCAAATCCATTGATCAAGCTGACGACATCAGAGGGATTACTTATTTTCCCGGCCAAAACGAAAGGCTCGATGGCATATTTAAATCCAACTTTGGTGATTCCTGATGCACAAAAAGTATCGGAGAAGCTGGTGCGCATGGGAACTGTGGCAGAGTTGACCCACAATTCATAATATGATGGATCCTTATAATACTGTGGCCAGCCTGCTACATCCGGTGGGTCACCAAGAGCCATTTCCATGCTGAAACATGAGTTGTAAAGCTCATACCAGGCTTCGTAATTCGTCAAAACATTGTTAGATAATGGAATCTCGCATTTTCTGTACAAACCAATGGTAAAATCAAGCGGACTTTTGATTTGAGAACCAAAGTAATCGGTACTGAAAAAATGCTCACTGCTTAATAGTTGTATCAGAACTGGTTTAATTTCGAAGTTATTATTGAACAAAGTGGTAGCAAGCGGCTCTATAATCTGATCTTCAATTGTCTGATCAATCTGGTAATACATCAGCCAGCGGTAAAGCTTCCTGACCAGGTATCTTGCCGTTTCTTTCTTGCTGAAAATCATATCTACCAATAACTTATATTCTTCGGCTTCTTTATTGGCTATACTGGTGTTTGTAAAAGCATTGGTAAAAACCTTGGTTGTTTTATCGTGTCTGGATGTATCAAAGTAAGCAGTGTATGTGGTTCTGTTGACCAGCCAACCTGTTAAAACCTTCGCAGCTTCTCGGATATCCGTTTCAGTATAGTTGGTGTAGTTACCATCTGCTATCAATGGTCCTTTCCCTATCGTAAAAAGCTCAAACAACTCTCTTCCGTAGTTCTCATTGGGTGCGCTGGCCTTATTGGATTCACCATTGAGATAGATGAGCATAGCAGGATTGATCGTCATTTCGTAAATGAGCTGCTTCACGTTTCCAAGGGCATACTTTCTTAACAACTGACTGTATTGATAACAGAGAGATGCATAATTGACACCGGCGAACTCGGTAACCAAATGATTGTGCCAAAAGAGCGTCATTTTTTCAACCAGCGAAGTTCGCTGTTGCATCATCAGACCAATCCACCAACTGCGGAGGCTCCTTATCCTATAGCTGTTGAAAGTACTGTTATAGGCACTGTTGATCCAGGTTTGCCCCAATGCAACATCCGTATCTCTTACATCATAACTAACAGGCGGAGCAGGTACAGTCTGTGGTTGAGTCAAAACATCCAGAGCGGCAGTGATACTTTTACCTGTCATTGTATCAACCTCGTCCTTTTTGGCACCGAACATACAACGGTCGAGCAAATGTTGAGCCCGACTGTAATCCAGAATGTCAGAGATTGGCTGAATAGAATAAGATTTGGCAGATGATCCCATATTTTGGTTTTACCTGATTGCAGCGCATGAAGATATAAAAAAAATAGTATCCTGATGGTTGATTATGTAATAAGTACAATAAATGAATATTTAACCGAAAAGTATTGGCGAAGTTTTTCAAAAATAATTTGTTGATTACCAAAAACTGATTACTTTTGCAACACTTTTGAAGGAAGCCAAATCCTTTAGTTAAAAACAAAAGTCATCGGGGTGTAGCGCAGTCCGGTAGCGCACCTGGTTTGGGACCAGGGGGTCCCAGGTTCGAATCCTGGTACCCCGACGAAAAAACAAAACCCGTCAGGTTTTCAAAACCTGACGGGTTGTTTATTTTCATTCAAATACTATTTCTTCTTCCGCACTCTTATAGCAAAAGCTTCTGCCGGGTTTTTGACCATTATTTGTTCGAGCTCTTCCTTTGTAATTCCCTCACTAAGTAAAAGCAACCGGAACGATTCAAAAAGTTCAGTATAGCGGCGTGATTTTCCACCACCTGGTAACTCGCATTCATATCCTATGGCATCATGTGAGAGTAAAACATGATCAATTCTTCGAAGCATTTTCATGTATTTCACCATTTCAGAAATTCTCACAGATGCTTCCATATCAGGCATAACCCCATCAAAAGCAACCCAGACACCTTTTTCTGCAATGGTAAGTAACCTGCCTTTGGAGAATTCCTCCATGGCATGAAGCCAAATAAAAGCAGAAGGATCAACCCCATATTTTTCAAGAATTCGCAATTGTGCCATTGCTCCTTCAGCGGGACCGGTATGAGACATGATAGATAGGCCGGTCTTTAGGTGGGTCAGACAGGCAGCTGCCACCAACTTCTTGTCATTCTCAGTCAATGCAGCTCCGGAGATTCCAATGTTAATGACACCCGGCTTGATGCCTGTGTTTCCAATTCCATTTTCAGCTTCTGCAATCCAAAGCAAAGCAATCTCTTCCGCACTCATGTCTTTGATCTCCCTCGGCAGGTGCCTTTCACCGTCGGCAGCATACCAACCAGTATTTGTAATGATATTAATTCCTGTTTTCTTAGACAACTCAGCCAGCAATTTGGGATCACGGCCCATAAATTCAGGTGAACCATCAACGATGGTTTGAACTTTAAAAGGTTTCAGTTCTTCCAGCATTGGCAATACCTTGGTGATGACCGAATCTTTGTTGTACCGGTGAGGTCCGATTGAATCAATCATGGCCAGATCAAACAAAACATGCTCATGTGGCAGTGTAATTCCCATTTTGGAGCCAGGAATCCCGCCAGTAACTGTCATAATCTTTGACTCATTATTTCGGCATGAAAAAGCTGTCATTAAAAAAAGAAGAGCGACCAAAGTGAATTTAGTGCGGAAAGGAGTCATGGCTGTTGACTTTAATATTAGGACACGAAGATAAATTGTAAAAGTATACTCTGGCAATTAAATGTAAAGAAACAATTAATATATTTACAAAGTATATAAAGTACACTAAGTAACTATCTTTTAAAACCAACTGATTTATGAATACCTCACACAGGACTATTTCCAATGTTTCTGTAGACTGCGTGATTTTTGGGTTCGATTTTGAGCAACTGAATGTCATTTTAGTGGAAAGGGAATACCTTGATCCCCTAACAGGAGACATTGTTATCAAAGATTTTACTTTGGCAGGTTACCATATTTTCGAAGACGAAGACCTCGACAATGCAGCTTATCGTATTTTGAAAGACCGTACTGGATTGGAAAATATCTATCTCGAGCAGTTTGGAACTTTTGGCAAGATTGACCGCGTTGCCAAGGAGAAGGATCAGCTGTGGCTAAAACTAATTGATCAGGGATTTGCCGATCGAGTGCTGACAGTTGGTTACTTTGCATTAATTGACAGTACCAAGGTAAAACTGTTTAGCCATGGAAGCAAAATCCAGTGGTTTCCGATGGAGGAAGCTCGTAAGATGGAATTGGCTTTCGACCACCAGGAGATTCTTCAAAAGGCTCTCGAAACACTGCGCAAGAATGTCCGAACCGAACCAATTGCTTTTGAACTTTTGCCACAACGTTTTACCCTGACCCAACTTCAAAAATTATATGAGGTAATTACGGGGAATTCAATAGATAAAAGAAATTTCAGAAAGAAAAAACTACAAATGCCCTTTATTGTTCCCCTCAAGGAGAAGGAGGACGGGGTTTCACACCGGCCCGCACGACTTTTCCATTTCAGTCGAGAGATTTTTGATAATACACGTAACGAAAGGTTCGGAAATCTATTTTAAGAGATCCCCATACCGGCATGTCGGGACCGACCAAATTGACAATAGCCTCAGCGGTATTCCATCCGGCAAAGGAAAAACATAATTATAACATCCAGGATTCGAAAATCATTGTCCATATTTATTAGAGGAATTTGGAAAAGCTTACATTAAAAGAAAAGATTGGATACGCCTTGGGTGATACAGCTGCCAATATCGCCTGGAGATCGATCACTACTTATTTATTGGTTTTTTACACCGATGTTTTCGGAATTACAGCCGCAGCAGCCGGGGTACTTTTGCTGGTAGCCCGCATTTCGGATGGAGGCTTGGATTTACTTGTAGGTATACTGGCAGATCGCACCAATTCCAAATTTGGCAAGTTCAGACCCTGGATCTTGTGGTCGGCCTTGCCACTTGGCATTTTTATGGCACTCACTTTTACTACACCCAATTTGAGCTATACCGGTAAGTTGATCTATGCCTATTTCACTTATATCTTGATGATGCTTTTTTATACAGCGAACAATATCCCTTATTCAGCTTTAATGGGAGTCATGACAAGTTCCCACAAAGAGAGAACTTCTCTCTCCTCTTTTCGTTTTGCCGGTGCATATCTGGGAGGTATCATCACCCAGGGCTTTCTGATTTATCTTGTGATGTTCCTGGGAAACGGCAATAAAAATTTGGGCTATCAATATGCCATGTACCTCTTTGCAGTAGTATTGGTGGGATTTCTATTGATCACATATTTTACAACCCATGAGCGGGTTGTGACGCCCAAAGATCAGCAATCCCACATTGGCAGGGATCTCAAAGACCTGATTAGCAATCGTCCGTGGTTGATACTATTTGTAATCGGCTTTCTTTTTGTAACCTACAATTCAATCAAACAAGGAATTACAGTCATCTATTTCGAACGATACTTAAACAATCTTCCATTAACCGCTTATTATATGGTGGCTCTTCTTGTCGTCTCGATGGTAGCTGCCTTGGCAACCGCCCCATTGTCTGCCTATTTCGGTAAAAGAAACCTTTTCAGTTACGCTATCCTCTTTTCTATCCTGACCAACGGTGCTTTATATTTCTGCTCGCCGCAGGATATCACTGCGATTTTCACATTGGGAATTCTGTCTGAATTTGGAGCAGGAATTATGCCGGTGCTTTTCTTTGCCATGCTGGGCGACTCTGCAGACTATTCTGAATGGAAAAACCACCGTAGGGCTACTGCTCTATTTTATTCATCCGGAACTTTTGCCATGAAATTCGGAGGAGGTGTAGCAGGAGCCATCATTGGCTATGTGCTCACCGCTTATCACTACAATGGTATGGACGCAAATTCAATTCCTGGAGCAATATCAGGCATTAAACTTTTAATGAGCTGGATTCCAGGCCTCTTCGGAATTATAGCTACAATCATACTGGCTTTCTATCCGTTGTCAAAATTAAGATTGGATCAGATCGAGAGGGAATTAGCGGAAAGAAAACTGCACCAGAAGGAGATTTGAATAATTAACAATATTTTGAATAAGTGTTAAATATTGTAACAAATTAATACAAGTTATTAAAAAAGATTCCTTAACTTAGTGATGTTTT
>CAIRSO010000830.1 GCA_903881215.1 uncultured Bacteroidia bacterium | reverse complement strand
GGAGAGTATGAAGTAAATGAAGAAGGACAGTCTTCATGTGTTGGTGCACCTGTTGCTTACAGAGGGCTCTTTCTGATTGATAAAAAGGGTGTTGTTCGTCATCAGCTCGTTAACGACCTTCCTCTGGGACGGAGTGTTGATGAAGCAATCAGAATGGTCGATGCTCTTGTTCATTTTGAAGAATTTGGGGAAGTTTGTCCAGCAAACTGGAAAGCAGGCGAGGAAGCAATGACAGCTACCGCTGCAGGCGTAGCCAGTTATCTTTCAAAACATTGATATTTTGTTCGATTTTGTCGTTTTTTAACAAATTATAATTAACAAATTTCAAATTAAGATGAAAATCAATCGTTACGAAGACATTTCCCAGATTGAACGGGAAGCCAAAAGAGATTACATCGACCGTCACTCCGCTTTTGTTTATTGCGATGCAAAAGCTGTAAAGGGTGAAAAATTCAAGGTTAAAGTAAAGGTGGGCGATGAGTATAAGCACCCTGATGATTTTGACCATTACGTCAGTTGGGTACAGCTTTGGGATGGTGAAAAGATGTTGGCACAGACGACACTTTTGGCTGGAACAATGGGAAGTACCCCAAATCAGGTTGAAGTTGATTTATACATCGTTCCATCACGGAGCATGAAGCTTATTGCCCATGCATACTGTACGAAACATGGCTTATGGCAGAGCAACGAAGTAACTGTTGAGGTTGCTGAATAGATTGAAATCTTATTTATTACGATTAACGATAATTAACTTTGATTAAATGCTGTTAATATAAATGCAATGTATCTTTGGATCTTAGCTGAAGAGCATTTTTTCATAGTTTTAAGATTAGTTAGGTTAAGTTAGGAAAAGGGTGTCGTGAGGCACCCTTTTTTATTCAAACAATCCTTCTTCACGAACTAGCATAAGTATGGCTGAGTGCGGCAGGATAAGATATTTTTCGCTTTTGAACTCTATTTCAAAACCCATTTTGTTGAGGTAAATGGCCAGATCGCCCTCATGTGCCTGAAGAGGAACATATTTTACCTCCTCCTTCACCTCCTTCCATGGTTCATCATTGTCTGTCAATGCAGGAATTGGAAATCCAGGGCCTGCTTTTATAACATATCCCGATTGAACGGTCTCTTTTTCTACAGCAGCAGGCGGAAGATAAAGTCCTGAACTTGTTTGCTGGTTAGGATTCTTAGGTCGGACCAATACTCTGTCTCCGACAAGAATGATCTTTTCAAGATCTTTTTCAGTTAAATTTAATGCCATTTAATTCAGCTTTTATTCTTTCTACAAATATCCCGAATTTATATGTAATAAACGATTTTGAGCCATTCTATTTGTACAAAAAGTAATGTAGCAGACAGGCAATGATACTTATTATTACCTTTGTTTATCTTATTTATATTGCTGTTATCATTCAATATTTTACTTAATGGAATCGATCAAAGAGATTTACAAGATAGGATATGGACCTTCCTCCAGTCATACAATGGGACCGAAAAAAGCAGCAGAGATCTTTCTTCAAAAAAATCCTTCTGCTTCTTCATTTAGAGTTACTCTTTATGGGAGTCTTGCTGCAACCGGAAAGGGACACCTGACCGATCTGGCGATCCAAAATACGTTAAATCCGCATCCGGTTGATTTTGAATGGCTGCCTTCAGTTTTTCTGCCCCGTCATCCTAATGCCATGAAATTTGAATCTATGGATGGGGCTAAGAATATCATCGATAGATGGATAGCTTATTCAGTAGGTGGAGGTTCTATCATTGATGACATGACAATAACTGAGACCAAACAGGTTTATCCCGAGAAAAATATGGAATCCATTTTGAGTTGGTGTTACGAAAGTGGAACCAGTATATGGGAATATGTAGAAGCGCACGAAGATCAGGATATCTGGGATTATCTGAATGAAGTATGGAAAACTATGCAGGCGGCCATTAAAAGGGGATTGGAGGCTGAAGGCCCGTTGCCGGGAATACTCAATTATCCAAGAAAGGCTTCTGCCTATTTTGAAAAGGCCCGCTACTTTGAGCCGGATATTAAAAAGCGAGGCATGATTTACGCCTATGCATTGGCCGTTTCTGAAGAAAACGCTTCCGGCGGATTGATAGTCACGGCCCCAACGTGTGGCGCTTGCGGAGTTATGCCATCAGTTCTTAAATATGCGGGTAAATTTTACAAGATGTCTGACAAGAAAATATTGAAAGCATTGGCAACAGCCGGGATTATCGGCAATATCGTTAAAACCAATGCCTCAATTTCAGGAGCTGAAGTGGGTTGTCAGGGTGAAGTTGGAACCGCCTGTGCCATGGCTTCTGCTGCTGCCACACAAATGAGCGGTGGAAGTATTTTCCAGGTCGAATATGCTGCAGAAATGGGATTGGAGCATCACCTTGGATTAACCTGCGATCCTGTTGCCGGACTGGTTCAGGTTCCTTGTATTGAAAGAAATGCCTTTGCTGCGGCCCGTGCCATCAACCACAACAACTATTCGATGCTTTCTGATGGCAGGCATATGATAAGTTTTGATAAGATCGTGCAGACCATGGCCCAAACAGGTCATGATTTACCATCGATCTACAAGGAGACTTCTGAAGGCGGGCTCGCTCATTTTCATGTAATTAAATAGAAAAAGGAGCTATTTACAGCTCCTTTTTCTATTTAATTACATGAAAATATTATTGAATCAACTCGATACTTCGTTTTACGAAATTTGCAAGCGCCTCACCTTTTAGCATATTATTTGCCAAGAAGGCGAGATCAACCAGTTGATTGGTCAGCGGATTGCCAGCTCCAAACTGCTCAAGTTTCACACGCCTGTCAGCCTCAATTTTCGAAATATTATCCCGGGTTTCCTTTAGCAGATCTTTTTCTTCCTGTGGAACTTCCTCATCTTTTTTACCCTCCTTCAGCTTTTCAAGAGAATTTTTTTGGTCGTTCAATTTAGCCAGTTCATTACGGAACACTGAGAGTTCATTACTTATATTTGCTTCTTTCTCACCGAGCACTTTTTTTACCAGTGGATGCGAGAGGTTAACAACAAGATTGTAACTATCTGGCATCTCTCCATAGAAACTCATTCCAGCCTGCATTTTGGACATGTCTTTCATCCGCCGCATAAACTCATTCTGTGTAATGATCATAGGAGAGCCATTTTCACCCAAATTCTGGAAATCAATGATGAATTGTCCGCGTTCTTTTGGAATGACAGATTGAAATATTGGACTTAATTCGTTCTTCTCTTCGACAGTTAGAATGGGTTGTTCAAGATCCTCCTTTGCAATCAATTTTTCAACGACATCGGAATCTACCCTGACGAAATGCGACTCTGGAAATTTCTGTTCAAAATGATTTAGTAGAGGTGTGGCCAAAACATCATCCATGAGCAAAACATCATATCCTTTATTTTTAGCTGCCTCTACAAAACTAAACTGAGCTTCTAAATTGGTGGCATACAGGTAGACAAGCTTCTTGTTCTTGTCTGTTTGACTGGTTTCAATCAGAGTTTTGTATTCATCCCAAGTGAAGAGTTTGTTGTCGGTATTGGTAAAGAAGAAAAACTTCAATGCTTTTTCATAGAATTTCTCATCAGTAAGCATCCCATATTCAATGAAAAGCTTAAGGTCATTCCACTTTTCTTCCAGCTCGACTCTTTTTTCTTTGAAGATATCCTGAAGCCGATCGGCTACTTTCTTTGTTATGTGGCTGCTTATTTTCTTTACGTTGGAATCGTTTTGGAGATAAGATCGAGACACATTCAAAGGTATGTCAGGTGAGTCGAGCACACCGTGAAGAAGGGTCAGGAACTCTGGAACGATACCTTCGACCGAATCGGTCACGAAAACCTGGTTACTATACAGCTGAATTTTATTCTTCTGAACTTCGAAATTGTTCTTCAACTTCGGGAAATAGAGTATCCCCGTTAAGTTGAAAGGATAATCCACATTCAGGTGGATGTTGAAGAGTGGCTCATCGGCCATGGGATACAACTGATGGTAGAAACTGTTGTAATCCTCATCCTTCAGATCGACAGGTTTCTTCGTCCAGGCCGGAGCAACATCGTTTATTTGATTGTCAGCTTCAGTGTCTTCGTATTTCCCGTCTTTCCATTCTTTCTTCTTCCCGAATACAATAGGAACCGGAAGAAATTTACAGTATTTGTTTAATAATTCAGTAATCCTGTTCTCTTCCAGGAATTCCAATGAATCAGAATTCAGGTGCATGATGATATCTGTTCCGACAGCCTCTTTTTCTGTATCTTTAACCAAATGTTTATTAACCATAGCGAATTCACCACCAGTTACTTTACGAACATATAAATTAGATGTGAATGGTTCAAACGCTTCATTAGATCCTATAACACGGGCTGAGCTAGCTGTAGGTGGACACGTAGTAACAAGTGAATTTCTAACACCATATTTTTTAATATCCTTTCTTAATTGTTTCCAATCAAACATACCACTTAATTCGGATTCATCAACACCCCACATTTCCCATTGGAATATACCTTGTGAAATTGGAGATCCTTCATAAAAATGATAAG
>CAIRSO010000829.1 GCA_903881215.1 uncultured Bacteroidia bacterium | reverse complement strand
CAGTTTCGGCACAGTTCTTTGTTGATTTACTCACATACATGAAAACTAAAAGTACAAACAAAAATATATTTGTACAGTTCATCTTTCCAGTCGGATTGAATGAATGACATTCTGTTCTGAACAGCAAAAACAAATTGAAGATACATCTGGGTGTATGTGTTTGCCATATTGTTTCTATAAATATTTTGTCCCTATGGGACTACAAAATCTATCGCTTACATTGTTTCTATAAATATTTTGTCCCTACGGGACGAAAGAGGGATTATTACAATTCATTTTCGAGTTGTTACCTCAATTCGATTGTTATCCGGATCCAGGGTTACAAATTCGTAATATCCGTCACCGGTTACTCTGGGCCCGTCCAGGATTTGGAATCCATTTGCAATAAATTCCAGGGCTTTTTCATCTACCTCCTTTTTGGTGGCAGCTTCAAATGCCAGATGGATGATCCCCTTGTGCTGCAGGCCAATCGTATCATTCATGTTTTCAGGCAAAAAGGGCCTGGTCATAAGCTCCAACCTGGCACCTGACCTGAAAGTTATAAAATAGCTTTCATATTGTTTTGCTTTGTTGATATATATTTTGTTGGCTTTTCCATCAAAAAATTTTGTATAAAATGCTATTAATCTTTCCAGATCGTCCGTCCAAATTGCTACATGCTCCAGGATCATTGGGTTATATTAGATTTTGATTCATATTTTTCTTTGTTTTATAAGAGCCAATCCTGCTGTAATTTCAGAGATAATTGACGTAATGGTTTCAATTCTTTGAGGCATTGATGGTTTAAGAGACTCTAACTCACTCACGAGTTTTTCCAGGTTTTTGGTCAGCAAATCCTCTTTGGCGGTAAATCCACCCCGGGCCACCAGATCGTGCGCTGGAATTAGAATTTCTATCATTATTTCGCCTCCTAAAAATTTATCCTGATCGATAAGACCAATACTTTCGAAATAGTCAAGTATAGAACTAACCATCTCCGGGTCAAACCCGAATATTTTCTTTGAATCTTCAGAATCAAATCCGAAAGTCATTTCGGGACTTTCCTTCACAATTTTGTTTAAAATTTTATCTTTTATCTTGCTGTCAATCATCAAATTATTTTTTACCGGGCATTTGAATTATAAATTTTAAAGCTAAATCATTTGGTAACATCCTGAGCACATCTGAAACCAACAGCAAAATCGACCCACGAAGGTGACAATCCGTTTCTGTAGTAGTTCTGAATGCACATGGCACCTGAATGCCAGCTTCCTCCTCGGATTACTTTAAATCTGCTTCGCTCGGGACCTTTGGGATTCACAGGAGAGGAGGTTTGGTAATAGTCAGCACCATAATTGTCGGAAGTCCATTCCCAAACATTTCCTGCCATGTCGTATAGGCCAAAATCATTGGCTTGAAAGGTTCCCACTTTTAGACTGCCTTGGTACTTCCGGCCATAGTTTGCTTTGGTGGAGTCCATTTGATCTCCGTTTGGAAAATTTCTCCCTGCCAGTCCGCCTCTGGCAGCATATTCCCATTCGGCTTCAGTCGGGAGTCGTTTATCTGCCCATTTGGCAAATTGCTCTGCATCAAAGAATGAGACGCCAACGACAGGATGGTTAGGAAAATCCATTCCGCACCGAAATTCATTCATTCCCCAAAACATCGGAAGAGCATGGTTCGTAGCATAGCAAAATTCAAGATATTGTTGATTTGTAACTTCATATTTATCAAGATAGAAGGCATCGATGGTGACTTTGTGTTCCGGCTGCCAGTCTGAAGGATTGGTTGTATTCTTTCCCATGGTGAATTCACCTTTGGGAATCAGAGCCATATTTGCCGGAGTCGTTTTTTGTCCAAAGACATTGCTTAAAACCAACAGAAAAGGAAGAACAAATAAACTTTTCAAGATATTATTTATTTATGGTTTG
>CAIRSO010000828.1 GCA_903881215.1 uncultured Bacteroidia bacterium | reverse complement strand
TCCAACGTAAATAAGATTATTTTTTGCAAATGAGAATCCTTATCGGGAGTCGAATGAACAGGATATCTCAATGTTGAGGTCATATGATAATGGATTAACATGGACAAACCCTGTAAAAGTCATTTTCAGTGCCGGGAGAAGAGACGGAATGCCCGTACCTCTCTTGCTTAACGATAATCAAACTATACTTGTGGCTATTGAAGATAATGGATACTCACCTGAATTTAAGCCTTCATTAATCAGATCGGATGTGACAAGGAATTGGTCCAATGCACCGGTATCTTCAACAAGTTCTGACAGGAATCAGACGTTAAAAGGATATATCAACCCTTCCGTTTATGCAGGTGCCCCATATATCAGGCAATTGTCATCAGATGAAGTATTACTTTCATTTCAATCTACTGCTAACCGTCAGGCTATTTGGGATATGGCTTCAATGCAGGTCGCTGTAAGTGACGATAATGGAACCACTTTCAACCGGGTAACGATACCTTTTGATATACCAATTACTAAAAGAGCCTTATGGAATTCTGTAGCAATTGTAAATGGTAATGCCTGGGCATTGACATCAACCAATGCTTATAATACAGCTGACCATTCTGAAATAATAGTTCAAAAGAGCAGAATCATTGACAGGCTTATTCTGAAAAAGAGCAAAATTGTAATTGATGGCATTCTGGAAAACCAGGAGTATGGAGAAAAAACACCTGTTTTTATTGGTCATAAATGGAAAGCAAATGCAAGCATAGGAATTGCTGAAAATGAAGGTTTTATCTGTCTGGCAGCTATTGTTACGGACAATGAAATTGTTATAAACAACGGCAATGATATTAAAATAAAAGATGGCATAACATTTTTAATCGACACAAATGATGGATTGGCTCCAAATATTATCTATGAAAAGATATTTGCAATAACAGTTACATCAGGAGGTGAAATTATGTTTGAAGAGGGGCACTATGGAAGTTGGGAGAAGCGGAGTATGACAGGATTTGTTTTTAAAACCGGAAAAACTCAAACTGGCTACTCTATTGAATTAATGATTCCCCTGGCTGAACTTGGTCAGAAGGTGTCTGATCAGATCTGGGGTTTTAACGCATCGCTTAATAATGATTCGGAAAACTATAACTATAGATATAATGAAACAATTTCAGGAAGCAATCTAAATGACCCTTCCACCTGGTGTCCTTTTACAATCCCAAGGTAATTATTAATGATATGATATTTAATCAAATAGCACTAAATAAATCAATTACTATTTATAAACTAAAAAATCAATAACATGAAACTAAAACAAATCATTCTAATTTCTCTTACGGCATTTATTTTTGTTTCTTTTATGTCGTGCAAGTCAGGGAGAAATGCAAACGAAAAAACTGAGGCTGCTGTTGCAGGGATCTGGAGTATTGAAAAAGCTCAGGAATGGGGTAAGAATCAGCCATGGCTGCGTGGTTCAAACTTTAATCCCAGCTCTGCTATAAACCAACTGGAAACATGGCAGGCTGAATCTTTTGATACTGCAACAATAAATCGCGAATTAGGATGGGCCCAGGGTATTGGATTTAATTGCATGAGGGTTTATATGCACCATTTGGCATGGGAAGTTGATAAGGAAGGTTATAAGAAAAGAATGAATGACTACCTTACAATTGCAGATAAACATGGTATTAAAACAATCTTTGTGTTTTTCGATGATTGTTGGAATCCAACATATCAGGCAGGGAAACAACCAGATCCAAAACCTGGAATTCATAATTCAGGATGGGTCAGGGATCCGGGTGATCTATTGTTTTCAAATCCTGAAATCATAAGTGTTCTTGAAGCTTATGTTAAAGATGTTCTTACAACTTTTCGTGATGACAACAGAATTGTTATATGGGATCTTTACAATGAACCGGGTAACTCGGATTATGGCAACAAATCACTTCCTCTGCTTAAAAAAGTATTTGAGTGGGGAAGAGAAATCAATCCATCCCAGCCTCTCTCCTGTGGTGTTTGGAATCACAGGTTAAAGGAACTCAATGCATTTCAGGTTGCAAATTCGGATATTATTACTTATCATAATTAC
>CAIRSO010000827.1 GCA_903881215.1 uncultured Bacteroidia bacterium | reverse complement strand
ATCACATCAAATCCCCTGCATCCTACTGGAATAAGATCCGTGAGGAACTTATCATTAAATGTGGGGAAGAGGAAATTCCATACAAGGAAGAAATGCTACGGGAATATGAAAAGAAAGTATTCACGGATCTTGCTAATGTCCTCTCAGGAGAGGTAAATGTCGGGAAGTTTTTTCACTCAAAAACTGTGAAAAACTCCATTGGGGATATCGAAGGATGGACCATTGAACCGATTGACCAGAAAATCAAGGAATATGTCGAATCTCAAGTTATTATCGCAAAACAGGCTGATAATGCAATCACTTCAGGAATGGGTTTACATCCTTCTCTTTCAAATATCATGGTCGATGGTAAATTGGCAAGCGGTTCTGAGCTGCTTTATGCCCTGAAACTTTACCTGGCTACCGAAACCGATATCCCTGAGGCCATTATTTGTAAAGCGCTCAACATTGCCATTGCCATCAACTTCCCAGGCAAAAAACTGAAAATTGGATTTTATCACCAGGTTGTTAAGGCCGAAGATTCTGTCACATCATCAAATCGAACCAAAAATGCTATTTAACCGGGAAAATCAGGGCAAAGAGGAAATGAAATCCCACCTGGGGTTCATCTATGCCACGAATTCTTTTGATAATCTCAAAACTGATCTCCTGCTGGCAGAAGATGAAATGCGGTTATTGATCGGTGATGACCTCTTTGACAAAGTTGAGGAATATTATCAGACGGGTCCTACTTTAGAGCCAACTCCGGAGGAAACAATGGCCTTGATGTTGGTCCCTTACATTCAGGCTCCAATGGCATTTTATGCCTATCGTAACTATGCTACCCACGGGGATCTGGCTCACAGCGAAAAAGGCCGCAGGATTCTTGTTTCCGAAATGGAAAAAATGCCTTTTGAATGGATGATCGAGCGCGATGACCAGTCAATGCTGTCAAAAGCGCACAAACTATCCGACAGATTGCTCATTTTCCTTGAAAAAAACAAGGAAAACACCCTCATTAATGATGTTTGGACATCAAAACCAGTTTACCAGGCGACAAAGAAGCTTTTTGTAAACAGTGCCGTTGAATTTGACCAGGTATTCCCGATTGACCAGTCAAGGCGCTTTTTCCTCAAAGTTGTGCCATTTATCCGCGAAATTGAGCAATCAGTATTTCTTGCAGTGATCGGTAAAACTGGTTTTGATGCGCTGAAGTTGGAAATCTCAGGGGAATCAGAAATGGCCGAAGACACTCCGGCACTTTTGTCCCTGATCAGGGTGCCATTGGTACTTTACACCATGGGAATTGCTTTACACCGGTTGAGCGTGGAAGTGCTTCCCGAAGGAATATTCCAGAACTATGTTCCGGAAACACAAACGATCAGGGCAAAATCAGTATCGCCGATTGAACTCAAGAACCAGGTTGCAGCGGGGCTTAAATCTGATGCTGATAATGCCCTGATTAAACTTCAGGAATTCCTTTCACGTCGCAATGCTCTGGCCAATGGTACTGATTACACTGTCCAGGATCTTTCCGAATCTAACAGCGTCGATAACAAATTTTTCTCTCTTTAATGCATAAGTTCGAAATACCACAACTGAAGGTTCAGATGGAAGTACCATCTGAAATTTCTGAACTGTCTCAGGAAGATTACCTGGTATTTGTTGAACTAT
>CAIRSO010000826.1 GCA_903881215.1 uncultured Bacteroidia bacterium | reverse complement strand
TTCATGGCACTTTTCTCCTGTCAAACTTTTCATCAGCCGCTCTTTGTGCGAAGGATACCTGGCTTCAATATTTAAGGGCTCTACCAGGTCGATGAAATCTTTCTGTTCTTCAGAAAAGGCTTCGTAGAAGTCTCCCTTTTTTGCAAGATAGGATAAGCTGTGCGAATAAGGGGCTGTTTCCGATTTGCTGTCTGTATAATAAGCTTTGAAAATCTTTTCAATTGTCTGGTGACACATGAATCCTACATAGAGATATCTCTTGCTCCCTAGCATCGCTTCGGCAGTATCTAAATCATAATCAGATATCTCAATCCAATATTGGACCTTGGCATTCATGGTTATTGCAATTTATCCCAAAGGTAATACAAATTTTATGCCTTCCACAAACATCCATTCTGGTATCAATGCGCAAATCGCCCTCCAATTACCATTTAAATTCTGCTAATTCTTTAATTTTGAAAATTCTGGTCAATTCTGATTCAGACAATTATTCTCCCCCATGTCCGACGTCCACGAACCCGAAGTAAGGAGCTACAACATGAGCAAGATCCGGAGCAAGGACACCAAGCCGGAAATGCTTGTGCGAAAGTTTCTGTTTAAAAACGGATTCCGGTACCGGTTACGGGTGAAAGCCTTACCAGGAAAGCCGGATTATCTTAATTCGATTTGAAGTCCATTGATCAGTTCAAAATGTCTGATGTTTGAAAGAATTGACAATTAAGCGGCAAGTATATTTTCTGAAAAGCAAACCTTAAACTATAGTCTTCTAATTAATAATTTTGCCTCTTTATATTTATCTTTGAGTATGAAAAGGCAAGAGCAAATAGAACTTGATGTAGACTTTATTGGTGGACATCAATCTATGACCAAGGAAGAAGAACAAGTTATTAGCGATTTTATAAAAGCCCGGAAATTGCTGATAGCAAAGAAAAATGTTCGAAAAACTATAACATCACAACAGAAAAAGGTAATTTCTTAACCAAATAGTCAGTTTTTTTTGACCACCCAAGCCATGTCACGGACAAATGCAACTTGATGCACAAGCTAATATTTCATTTTTGTTTCTCTTTCCTGAAATACAAACCAAACTAAACAGACCAGAATCGTAAATTCGTGTTGCCTTGAATTTGCAATTCGCACCCCGTTAATCCTTGAATTTGCACAAATACTTCCCGCATTTTCTTGTCTGAAATCACTACCTTAGTAAACCACAATTCCCTACCATGGCCGACGTTCACGAACCCGAAGTAAGGAGCTACAACATGAGCCGGATCCGGAGCAAGAACCCCAAACCGGAACTGCTTGTAGGCATGTTTCTGCTATAAAACGGTTTCCGCTAACGGATGAATTTGGCTGACTTAATTTCTAATAATAGAATCGATATGCAAATAGTGACACAACAAGGACTTTATGAGCAACTAATCAATAAATTGGTTTTGTCTAAACTAAATGAACTTGATAGAAGTACATTCTACGTAAAAGAAAGTCCAATCGATAAAAGTGAGGCTGCAAGGGTACTTTCGCAATATTTAGTTGAAGTAATCAAAATGGCTCTAAATCTAATAACAGAAGAGAATAGCGTTGAAAAACAAATAGAGCTTTCAAACAAAATAATATCCCTTTTGAGATTTGAATTGAACAATGAAGATTTTAGCGGAGATTTGATTGCAACTGAAGCGAAAATTCTTTCAGCAATTTTTTCAAAGGTTGATTCAAATTTTTCGGATTTCGAGAAACATCTTAAGGAAATTACTCCATACACTAGGCTTTCTCAAAGTGAACTGTTTACTGGAAATAATTCAGGAATCTCACTTGAAAGCGAAATAAAAAAGGAAATTCTTTCTTCTGATGAGATCAATTTTCTTGTTTCTTTTATCAAGTGGACAGGAATTAGAATTTTTGAAAAGGAGTTATTTGAGTTTACTGAACGAGGTGGAATTCTTAGAGTTATTACGACTTCTTACATGGGGGCAACTGATTTGAAAGCAGTGGAGTATTTATCTCGTTTGAAGAACTCCGAAATTAAAGTTTCATATAATACTGATAATGAGAGATTGCATGCCAAGGCATACCTTTTTATCAGAAACACAGGTTTTAATACTGGATATATTGGTTCATCCAAT
>CAIRSO010000825.1 GCA_903881215.1 uncultured Bacteroidia bacterium | reverse complement strand
TAGCACATTAGCACATTTCTACCAAAGATGTTCCGGGTAGACTCCTTCTGCAATGAGTTCTGCTATCCTTCCTTTTACGATGGGTTTGTCTTCAATGTAAGTGACACCAAACCAGGGGGAATCACATTCGATGACTTTGGTTTTAATTTTACCGTTGACAATATTGTCATTGATGAGCAATGGAATGTAATATTCAGATTTCAATTCGTGTCCGTGGTCGGTCAAAAATTGCGCAAATCCTTCTTTGACATACCCAAAAACGTTGGGTTTCAGTCCCCAGAAATTCATGGAAACAGGACTCTTCGGACTAAGCTGATGACGCCCGTCTTCTTCATAATAATAGATGCCGTCCGATTCCCCTTTGATCTTTGTGCGCTCAACGACTGTGGTCAGATATCCATTGGGATCCGTGGCACAGACGCCCCTTGAAACTGTTCCATGATCGGAAAGGGTGTTTTCTACATTGTATCCTACCATGGAATACTCTGCAGGATCTGAAGATGAAACAAGGAAGTCAGACATGGCAGCATAAGCCTTTTTTCCATAAAAATCGTCTGCATTGATAACCGCGAAGGGTTCATTTGCTGCTCCATCCGCCATTAGCAAGGCGTGCGCTGTGCCCCATGGTTTCTGCCTTTCGGGTGGAAGAGCAAAGCCTGAAGGAAGCTTGTCCAAAGCCTGGTAAACATATTCTACTACAATCCGTCCTTTCAATTTTGGATCGAAGCGTGCTTTGAAAGCTTCTTCAAAATCATGACGAATTACAAAAATGACTTTCCCAAAGCCGGCCCTGATGGCATCGTAAAGCGAGTAATCGATGATGGCTTCACCGTTGGGACCAACTTCGTCAAGTTGTTTCAATCCTCCGTAACGGCTGCCCATTCCGGCAGCCAGAATAACTAATGTAGGCTTCATTTAAAAAGAGTTATGAGTTATGAGTTATAAGTTATGAGTGAATCCAAATCACTCATAACTTATAACTCATAACTATTTTTTTTACCAATTCTTCTTCTTGTGTCCCCAAACGGAATAATAGAAAATCATGAAATAACCCGGAATCAGGATCCAATAAGCTTTTTGCGCTCCGACCATATCAGCTAGTTTTCCCCAAAACGGCGGAAGCAACGCACCACCCATGATGGCCATGATCATAATAGCCGAGCCAGTCTTTAGAAAACGACCAAGATTATGGATGGCTAGTGGCCATATAGCAGGCCATACAAGTGCGTTGGCAAAGCCCAGGATGGCAATAAAGAAGACGGAGGTCATGCCGCTCGTGAAAATGGCACACAATGAGAACGCCATTCCCAGAATAGCAGACCATTGCAGGGCAGAGCGTTGAGAGATGAATCTGGGAATGGTTACAATTCCAATTATGTAGGCAAGAACCATGGAAATCAAAGTATAGGATGTAAATACCTTGGCTGTTGCCAGATCAATACCCAACGAAATGCCGTACCGAATGATAGTATCACCCGAAATCACCTCAGCTCCAACATAGAAGAAAAGGGTGATCACGCCAAGAATCAGATGAGGGAATTGCCAAATACTCGTTTTGGTCACTTCGCCTTTTTCTGTATCAACTTCCTCCTCACTTTCCATCTCAACTTCAGGCAGTGGTGCATATTTTATTGCAAAACCAAAAAAGACCAAAGCTATAGACATCACAATGTAAGGATTGATCACTCGTGCGGCAAGAAGGTCTAATTGAGCAAGACGAGCGGTCGCATCCAAAGATTTTAGTCCTTCGATTAGGGCGTCATCACCAGGCTTGATGATAAAATAGGCTAGAATCAAAGGAGCCATTGCACCGGCCAGTTTGTTGCAGATGCCCATGATACTAATTCTTTGAGCAGCACTTTCGCGTGGTCCGATAATGGTAATATAGGGATTAACAGCCGTCTGCAAAATCGTCAAACCGGTTCCCATAACGAACAACCCGGTCAGGAAGAGCCCATAGGTACGTGTCATTGCAGCCGGGATAAAAATCAGGGTGCCAAGAGCCATAACCCATAATCCTACAGCCATCCCCTTATGAAATCCTGTTTTTTTAAGTAGCGCGGCAGAAGGAAGTCCCATGACAAAATATGGAATGTAGAAGAAGGTAGTGACCAGCATTGCTTGAAAATCACTTAGCTCACAAGCAATTTTGAGATAAGGAATCAGAATTCCATTTAGCCAGGTTACAAAACCAAAAATAAAGAAGAGCGCACCGATAATCATGATCGGAACAACATGCGATTTGCCTGAAGTTGAAGCAGCAGAAGTGGGTTTAGACATAAATATTGGTATTTGTTAGTTTGTCCGCAAAATAGTGAAAAAAGAGATATTATAATTGAGATTTTTTAAATCTCAATTATAATATCTCTTTGTACCAACTTGAGTAAGTATGATAATTATTGGCAATCCTGTTAATCTCACTCTCGATCAGTTCAATGCTGATCTCCTTGATCTTTTTCGCCGGAGATCCTGCGAAAACGGAGCCCGATTCAACAATTGTGCCTTTTGTAACAACTGCTCCGGCAGCAACAATAGAGTTGCTTTGAATGACCGCATTGTCCAGAACGACCGCATTCATGCCGATCAGCACATTGTCGTGAATGGTGCAGCCATGTACAATGGCACCGTGAGCAATGGAAACATTGTTGCCAATGTTGGTGGCTGACTTCTCAAAAGTGCCGTGAATAACTGCATTATCTTGTATATTTACATTATTGCCTATCTTAATGTAGTTGACATCTCCCCTCAAAACGGCCCCAAACCAGACACTACAATTGTCGCCCATTACAGTGTCACCAACCACTACAGCATTCTCAGCCAAAAAACAATTTTCACCCATAACGGGTGTTTTGCCCCGTAGCGTTTTTATGATGGCCATTTTCTAAAAAAGTTTAAATTTGTGGATCAAAAATAGCAAATATTTATTCGAACGATATGTCAATTGAAACAAAAGTAATTGAACTCGAAGAGGTGTCGATTAGGTTTTCAGGTGACTCAGGTGACGGCATGCAGCTCACCGGGACCTTGTTCTCCGATACCACTTCCCTCCTCGGAAACGACATTTCTACCTTCCCTGATTATCCCTCCGAGATACGTGCTCCTCAGGGAACCGTAGCCGGAGTATCAGGTTTTCAGATTCAGTTTGGGAACAAAAAAATCAGCACCCCGGGAGATTTGGCACATGTGCTCGTAGCCATGAACCCTGCTGCAGTAAAGGCCAATGCCAAATTTATGATGCTTGGCGGTACGATTTTTTATGATTCAGACAGCTTCAACCAAAAGAATTTCGAAAAGGCAAAATTCGTAACCGATGATCCATTCACCGAACTTAACCTGATCGATTACAATAAAGTTCCCGTGCCAATCACTCAATTGACAAGAGAGGCCCTGAAAGATCTTGAAATTGACAATAAGAGTATCCTGCGAAGCAAGAACATGTTTGCCCTTGGATTGATTTGCTGGGTTTTCAGCAAGCCACTCGATTACATAGAAAATTACATAACAAAGAAATTCGGTAAGAAAGAACTCGTTCTTGAATCGAACCTGAGAGTTTTACGCGCCGGTTACAACTATGCGTGGAACCTGCAACACATGACTCCCAGGTATGTAGTTCATCCGGCGCCGATCGAAAAGGGACTTTATAGGAATATCAGCGGAAATCAGGCAACTGCATGGGGTATTTTGGCCGCAGCAGAAAAGTCGGGACTCGAGCTTTTTATAGGTTCGTACCCTATCACGCCTGCCACCGAAGTTCTGCAAGCCCTCGCCGAAAGAAAAGATCTGGGGGTTAAAAGTTTTCAGGCAGAGGATGAAATTGCTGGAATCTGTACCACTATTGGAGCAGCTTTTGCCGGAGACCTTGCCGTAACTTCCACCTCAGGCCCCGGATTTGCACTGAAATCAGAAGCACTTGGTTTGGGTGTCATCGCCGAATTACCTCTGGTTGTGGTAAATGTCCAGCGTGGCGGACCATCCACCGGTTTGCCTACAAAAACGGAACAGTCCGACCTCCTTCAAACATTATATGGCCGGAACGGTGAGAGCCCTGTCGTGGTAATTGCTGCCTCCACACCTTCCGACTGTTTTCATTATGCTTACATGTCGGCAAAGATCGCATTGGAAAGAATGGTTCCGGTTGTGCTCCTCACAGATGGATTTCTTGGCAATGGATCTGAACCATGGAAAGTGCCTACATTGGCCGATCTTCCTTCAATAACACCAAGAATTGCAAAAGATCCTGCTACTTTCAAACCTTACAAGCGTGATCCAAAAACTCTGGCGCGCGAATGGGCTTTCCCTGGAATGGATGGATTTCAACACCGTATTGGCGGACTCGAAAAGGATGAAGCCGGTAATGTAAGCCACGATCCGGCCAACCATCAGCTGATGTGTGAAATCAGACGAGATAAAGTAGAAGCTGTGGCGGATATGCTGCCAAATCTTGAACTGGTAGGCGAAGACTCTGGAGATCTTCTGGTAGTTGGCTGGGGCGGAACACTCGGTCATTTGGATACTGCCGTCAGGGAATTACAGAAGAAAGGCACTAAAATTAGCCTTGCGCACTTCAACTACATCAAGCCGCTTCCAGGTAATACAAAAGAGATTTTCTCCAAATTCAATAAAATTGTCGTTTGCGAATTAAATCTAGGTCAGTTTGTTGGGTATCTGCGCGACAAACTACCGGAACACCAATATCATCAATTCAACAAAGTTCAGGGACTTCCATTTACCATCCAGGAACTTTCAGATCATTTCATTAAACTCATAGCGCAATAATCATGGAGGATACATTAAACTATACACTCAAAGATTTCAAGAGCGATAACGAAGTAAGATGGTGTCCCGGCTGTGGTGACCATGCCGTTTTGAATGCGGTTCAGAAAGCAATGGCTAATTTGGGTATACGTCACGAAAATTTTGCCGTCATCTCCGGAATTGGTTGTTCTTCACGCTTTCCATATTACATGAGCACTTATGGCTTTCATACCATTCACGGAAGAGCCGCAGCAGTAGCTTCTGGCGTTAAATGTGCCAATCCTAAACTTACTGTGTGGGAAATTACCGGTGACGGGGATGCGCTTGCCATTGGCGGAAACCACTTCATCCATGTGATCAGGAGAAATATTGATTTGAACATCATCCTTTTCAACAACAAAATCTACGGTTTAACGAAAGGGCAATATTCCCCAACCACCGACCGCGGTTTTGTGACCAAGACCTCACCGATGGGGACCATTGAAGATCCTTTCGTACCCGGACAGCTCGTACTTGGAGCAGGTGGTACATTCTTTGCACGATGTGTGGATAATAATCTGAAACACTCTCAGGAGATTTTTGAAGAGGCAGCCATATTCAAGGGTACCTCTGTGGTAGAAGTGCTTCAAAACTGCGTGATATTTAACGATGGTGTTCACCAAACAATTTCTGATCCAAAAACGAGGGAAGAGCACCAGATCTTCTTGAAACATGGTGAGCCAATGATTTTTGGCAACAACCGCGACAAAGGTATCGTTCTCGAGAAAGGTAAACTTAAAGTAGTCCAGTTGGTAGAGGGTGGCGCCGGTATCAATGATGTGCTGATACACGATGCAACAGATCAGGACGGATTCCTGCACCAGTCACTCATTAGCATGAAGCTGCCTGAGTTTCCCGTTGCAATGGGCGTTATTCGCGCAGTTCCTTCCAAAGTTTACAATGAAGCTATGGATGAACAAATCGCAGAAGCAAAAGCAAAATCCAAAATTAAATCAGTTGATCAGCTTTTTGCCAGCGGCAATACATGGACGGTAGAATAAAATAGTGCCTAAAGTACTTAGAGTGCCTAAAATGCCTAAAGTATTTCGCTCCTTTCAGAAAATGTTCGGAGTCCATAACTTTAGGCAATTTAGTTCACTCTAGGCACTTCTCGTTATAATAGTGAGTAACCCTCCCTATACTGGTAGTGAAGCATCTTGGTAGCAGCCCCATCTGTGTCATCCACAAATTCCTGTTTGATCGGATCCCATTTAACAGTCCTTTTCAATTGGCAGGCGATGTTGCCAAGTGTACAAATAGTGCAACTGCTGTGTCCAATTTCTACAGGAACGACAGGATCCTTGTGACCACGAACTGCTTCTACGAAATCGACCTGGTGAGGTATCTTGGTTTCGTATGGACCAGTTGATTCTTCTGTCTTTTCAGGCATCATTTTTGGGTCAGAAGCATTGAAATAGCCTCGTGAGACTTCGATCCATCCGGTTTTACCCCAGAATTTAACCCCTTTGGTTTTCTTTTCGTCAAACGGCTCAGAAGTCATTACCACGCCATTGGCATATTTGAAAGTCATGTATTCAGTGCCATCACCAATAGGAGATGCCTCTACCGGACCATTTCTGTCCATTCCAAGACCCCACTGTGCTACGTCGAACATATGTGCACCCCAGTCGGTTGTGAACCCGCCACCCATCTCTGTGTACCAACGCCAGGCACCCCAGATGGTTTCATCCTCAACCGGATCCAGTTTGATTGGCGGATCAAGTTCGTGGTTGTAATGAATCGTTGCTGTAAGTGATCCAAGCCATAAATCCCAGTTCAGATCTTCAGGAAGTGTTTCTACCGGAAGGTCGTATGGCTTCGGTGGTGCTCCAACATAGGCATTGACCTTTTCGATGGTTCCAATGGCTCCTGACTGAACAAGCTGGATCGCACGCTGGAAGTTTGGATCAGACCTTTGCTGACTGCCAATACCCAAAATACGATTGTTTTCACGGACGCATTTTACCAACTCCTGGCCCTCCTTGATAGTGAAGGTCATTGGTTTCTCCAGATATACATCTTTTCCGGCTTTCAGGGCAGCAATGGCAATCCGGGCATGTGAATGGTCAGGAACTGCTATAACAACGGCATTGATAGCAGTGTTTTTAAGCAGATCCTCAAACTTTTCGCAGGTTTCGATTTTGACTTTCTTACCACTCTTGGCGTAAAAATCGGTTACCCTTTTTTCAAATCTTTTGCGCTTGATGCCATAAACATCACATCCTGCAACGACTTGAACACCTGGTATTTGTAAGAATCCATTTAGCAGGAACATGGATTGCCTGCCCATCCCGATAAAGCCCAGGCGAACATCGGCGGCCGGAGCGGCTGGTTTAGAATCGCAGCTGGAAACGATGCCCGGCAGAAGTGCAACACCTGCTGCTCCCATCATCGAAGTTCCAAAAAAGGAACGACGACTTAATTTTTTCTTTTTATTTTCTGACATGGTGTTAAGATAATGATTAGAAATATTCTTTAAAAATAGCGTTTTTTTTTGCAACTAAACATCAAAATAGTCGTTCAACATAGAGAAATCGTTTCAAATTAATAGAATGAAAAGTAATTTAGTATCAAACCCAAAAATACCATTTGGTATTTTTCTGGAAGATTTTCGTGACCGTAGTCGTCATGCATACCGTGTTCGCGCTGATATTGATCAATTGAGCACAAGCAGGGGAATGCCTCCTTTTGTGATGCGAGAAGTGATGTCAGGTAATCCGCTGTCCATCAATATCCCCGAACAGTATGGCGGAAGAGGAGGCAAGGTCGAGGAGATTCTGGCGCTTCTTTCTGCTGCCTCCTATGAATCGTTGGCTCTCTCTTTGACCCTTGGTATCAATTCGGCGCTATTTCTCCAACCTTTGGCTAAATATGGGTCGGAAGAAGCAAAATCGATGGTTTTCGATCGTTTTATGACCGCTCAAAATATGGGAGGTTTGATGATTACCGAACCCGGTCATGGCAGTGACGCACTCAATATGCAGACCTCCTTTACCTCCTCGGGTGATTCTTACAATGTTAAGGGAACCAAACATTGGGCAGGTTTAACGGGATGGGCAGACTTTTGGCTTTTGACAGCACGGGAGCAAATGAAAAGCGGTGACCTAAAGCGTGACGTTGACTTCTTTCTCTGTGATGTGAACCAAAATGGTCAGCAAATAGTGGTTGAAGAATTTTTTGACAATTTGGGCTTGTACCAAATTCCTTATGGGCGCAATAGAATTGATGTGGAAATTCCACTTCTTCATAGGCTGCAACCACATTCTACCGGGATCAAGCTACTTTTGGATCTTTTGCACCGAAGCAGGCTCCAGTTTCCGGGTATGGCCCTTGGATTTATCCAGCGGATGATGGACGAGGCGCTTTCACATACAAAAGAGCGGATAGTTTCCGGGAAAAGACTGGTTGAATATGATCAGGTGCAGCATCGGCTGGCTGAATTGCAATCATCCTTCACCATTGCTTCGGCCATGTGTGCCAATAGCAGCGAAAAGGCCGGAATAGAGCACGATTTGTCGGGGAGTGGGGTAGAGGCCAATGCAGTGAAAAGTTATGTGACAGACCTGATGCAAAATGCAGCCCAATCGCTGGTTCAACTGGTCGGTGCCAAGGCATACAGGCTCAGCCATATTGGTGGCAGAGGTATCACCGATAGTCGTCCGTTTCAGATTTTTGAAGGATCAAACGATATGCTTTATTCACAGATTTCAGATGCAATAGTTAAGCAAATGAAACAAGCCAAAGAGTCCAACCTATTTAAATTCTTGCAATCCAATGATTTAACACAAAAGGCAACCGGATATCTGAAGGAGCTCCTTGACTTTAATCTTAATCTGGAATTACCCCAGCGAAAAATGGTAGAACTGGGTCAGGCTCTCTCACGAATTATTTCAATGGAGATGGTTCTGGATTTGGGCACAAAGGGCTTTCGGAGTGATTTGATTGAGAACAGCATTTCATCTCTTCAGAAGGAGATTACCTCCTTGATGGGGCAGTTTAGTTATATGCTTCAACCTCAACTTATTGTTGATTACCAGGAAAACAGTACCTGGTATGACCTGGGAAATCGATAATTGAATATCAAAAAAAGGCTGCTTCAGTAAATTGAAGCAGCCTTTTTATATACGTCAAATATTGACTAGTAACCGGTATTTTGTTTCAAAACACCTGGTTGCAGGTCCATCTGAGTTTGAGGAATTGGCTGATATTTGTCTTTCTCGTCGAAAGTAGCACCTTTCATTACATCAGGCCTGGTTCTCTGATCATTTTTGGCAAAATCGTTCAAGGTTTTGGCCATAAATCCTGGAGAAGCTTTGTCCCAACGTCTGAGGTCGAAGAAACGATAACCTTCTGTGGCGAATTCCAAACGATTTTCCCATTGTACAGCTTTCATAGCGAAGGCTTTGTCAGGGAAAGAAACGTACTGTCCAACCTTATAATTGGCAGCAGGTTTGGTGAAATCAACATATTTTTTCCAATCATCGCCAGTATTCACGCTGAGAGGAAGTTTGTATAGGTTTACAAGACCCATAACGACTTCGGCTCCGGCTCTTACGCGAATTTGATTGACATATTTCAATGCTGTGGCCAGATCTCCTTCAGCAGCAGCAACCTCAGCTCTCCACAACAAAACATTTCCCAAACGCAGGTAACGGAAGTTGTTGGCATTGATACCTGTTTGCCATCCTGTAGTTGTCGACAAGCTGTTGCGTTCAGATTTGTAGAAGAAAGTCTTCTCTACAGTTACATAAGGTCCACCCCATGATTGGTCGCGGATCCAGTCTGCACCGCGCATGATACCCCAATCCATGTAGGGCAGTCCTCTGCGGCCCATGGTGAAGTCGATACGAGGATCCAATAATTCGGTGGAAGGAATAAAATCGGCCGTAGAAGCAATACCCTGGTCGTTTTTCAAATCTGTTGCATCAAAAGTGTCGAACAATGGCAGACCGGCTGCATCAACTTTGAATGCATTGGCCAGGTTTTGTGTTGGCTGGTGGAAACCGCAGCACATACCGAGCTCAGGTGCATAAGGAGCATTCAGACCAATACCCATCTCACCATTCAAAGATTCATTGATGTCATTGACATTTCGTTGAATTTCAAAAATTGATTCAGAGTTGTTGTTTTTGGCAATACGGAAATTGTCAAAGAACTTAGGTGCAAGAGTGAATTGTCCACTGTTGATGATGTTGTCAAGAAGCGGTTTTGCATTGGCATAATCCAATACCTGCATGTAAGCACGGGCAGCAAGGGCCATAGCGGCATATTTGGTAGCGCGCCCTGGTTGAGTTTGTTTAGCAGGAAGGTTGGCAGCAGCAAATGTCAAATCGTCGATGATGAATTTCAATACGGCACCGGCAGCATTTTCATTTGAAATGGTAGCGGCAACATCCACTTTATCCTCAGGGATCAATGGGATTTTGTCTCCAAATACCAACCATGACTCAAAGTAATACAAACCTCTCAGGAAACGGGCTTCTGCTTTAAAAGCAGTTGCTGTTGCAGCAGGAAGAGTAGTCGTTTTAGCTATTACATTCAATACAGTATTGCAACGGTTAACGCCCATTCCAATGTTCAATATCCATTTGTCTGCAGGATAATTGTTGGTGGTTGACATTTCCCAACGCTCGATTTCATTGATTGGAATCTGGTCACCTACATAAGAACCTTTACCTGCATCATCAGATGCAACAGATCCGTAAGTCCAGTTGGTTATAGATGCACCCCAGCTGACGGTCCACAGAGCACTTCCTTTGACCATACTGTAGGCTCCGGTCAAAAGAGCATTAACGCCTTTTTCACTGTAGAATACATCTTCGGAAGTCGATCCAAGCGGCTTTTTATCCAAAAATGAATCTGCGCAAGAAAAAGATATGGCCATAATAAAACAGGTCGCCACTATAATTGATAGTTTTTTCATATCATTCTTTTGTTTAAAATTAATAATGTTCATTTTAGATTACAAACCCAGGGTTAAACCAAATGTAATCTGACGGGGCGTTGGCCATGATCCCTGATCAAAGCCCAGAGACATACCGGATGAATCCAGTTCAGGATCAAGTCCCTTGTACTTGGTAAGTGTGAAAAGGTTGGTTGCCTGCAAATAAACACGAATACTTTTCACTTTTATTTTATCAAGAACGTTTTGAGGAACAGTATATCCCAGTCTCAGGTTTTTCATTCTCAGGTATGATCCGTCTTCGATAAAAGCTGTTGAAGCATCCTGAGAGTGGGATGCTCCATCTAGCATTGGCAATTTAGCCGAAGTATTGGTCGTACTCCAAGTTTCATAAAGTGCTGCTTTGCTCAAACCTCCAACGAACTGTCCATAATCAATCCAACGACTAACGTAGTTGATCATGTCGTTGCCATAACTTCCATAGAAGAACATGTTCAAATCGAAGTTGGCATAACCTAAGTCAATGTTTAAACCACCTGTGAGTTTTGGATGAGGATTGCCGATATAGGTTCTGTCTTTGTCCATGGTAATTTTACCATCTCCGTTTAGATCCCTGTATTTGAAGTGACCTACTGTGGTGTAAGAATCAAATTTTGGGGCAGCTGCAGCTTCTGCGGCAGTCTGAATAATGCCATCAGAAATCAATCCGTAAAACATAGGATAGGCCTGGCCGGTTGTAGCGCGGGTGTATTCTACC
>CAIRSO010000824.1 GCA_903881215.1 uncultured Bacteroidia bacterium | reverse complement strand
TCACTGTCGGTAATTTTAATGGCTTCCAGTTGCCACGAATTTGGATTGAGCCGGTTCAATCCACTATTTGTTCCAATCCAGATATTTTTGGAACGGTCCAACAGCATGCTGGTGATATAATTATTGGTATGCGAAACTCCGGATTGAAATTTGGGTTCAAAACTGAAAAAATCCTGAGAATTATATTGGTATAGTCTTTCTCTGGTGATAAACCAAATAAATCCATGCTGATCCTGAGAAATTTCTATCACAGGAGACAACGTAAAACCTCCTGCAGGTGATATCCTTCTGAACGGAAGATTTGAATTTTCCGCCTCTGAATGTTTTGTAAGACTCAGAAGAAAAATCACAAAAAAAGCAATATAAAACTGTCGAAGGATCGTCATGAAAGTCAGATAGATTCCCAAAAATACTTAAAAAATGGAAATCAAACAGGTATTAATGTTCTGATAAAGGTTTCTTTTGGCTTATTCAAAAAGGAACTTGAAATTATCAGTCAACAGTGAACTATAATTTAAAGACCGAGCCATTGCTTCAAGAGATTGAAATATAATTGATAGTATGATTCACATTGGCGAGGTAACTTTAGTTCGCAATCTGATATGAATTTCAACTTGTGAAGAACCCTCTTGTCTCGAAGATGGATTACCAACTAAAAACCAAAATTATGAAATGGAAACGATGGACATTGTGTTTTGTTTTAATTACTTGTCTCCTAACAATCTTTCAGCAGAATACACTTTATGCTCAAAAAAGTGTTTCAGGTGAAATCTCAGGAATTGTTAAAGATCAATCATCCAGGGAATTACTTCCTTTTGCCACTGTCGTTATTAAAGGTACAGTAACGGGTATTGTGACGGACCTTGATGGTGCGTTCCGCTTGGGGAACCTTCAACCCGGCGATTATACCTTACAAATATCGTATATCGGTTACAGCACCAAAGAGGTTCAGGTGAGTTTAAAAACCGGAGAAAGGAAAAAAATATTGATTGATTTAGATCAACCTCTTGTTACCATTGGCGAAGTTGTGGTTAGCAGCCAGCGCAGAGGTCAAAACGCAGCCATCAATCAACAACTTAAATCCAATGCCCTGGTAAATGTCGTGTCGAAAGATGCCATCCGTGAATTGCCTGACGTGAATGCCGCAGAGGCCATTGGACGCTTACCCGGAGTATCTCTTGTCAGAAGCAATGGTGAAGGTTCAAAAGTGGTATTGCGCGGTTTGGATCCAAAATTCAGCAATGTAACTATCAATGGCATTCAGCAGCCATCTACAGACGTTAGTACAAATGGCGACAGATCGGTCGATTTGAGCAATATATCCCCGGAATTGCTTTCCGGTATTGAAGTTTTCAAGTCACCAACAGCCGATATGGATGCCGATGCCATCGCAGGAACTATCAACCTTGTGATTTCCAAAGCTTCTGATGTGCGAATCAATCAATTCAGAATGTATGGCGGATATAGCAATCTATATCAAAACTTCGGAAATTACAAAGCTTCCTGGGACTTTTCCTCACGCTTTCTGGACAAGAAACTTGGGATAATGGCACAAGTCAATTATGAGAAGCGCGACCGCAGTGCCCAGGGATTGGACATTGCCTATTTTAACCCAAATGCTGAAAAGGCAGATTCGTTCTATGTGGATGGAATCACACTTACTGAAAAGAAGCAGCAGACCAAGCGTTACGGCGGACTGGTTTTGGTTGATTATCAATTCAGTAATGGAGGAATTTATCTGACTAACATCGTCAATTCCTCTCCACGTAGCAGCTTTACCCAATCCAAAGTTGTCAACAGAAATGGACTTTTGAATCATAACGCCAGTGTAGATGAGAATACTACAACCTCCGTCAATAGCACATTGGGTGGAGTGCTGAATCTGAGTAAAGTTAAGATGGACTGGAGTTTGACACGCGTTAAGACAACCAACTTCAATCCATATGATATGAATCTCATCTTCGAGCTGGGTGCACCATATGGGTTAAACTCTAAGGTCGTAGGCACAAATATTTCCGATCCTTCAATTTATGCAGACAATCTCACCTTTAGTAGTCTTAACCAGAAGAAGGACACACTTTCGTTCTTACGAGCATCAACTTGGACGCCTGACACTATGAAGCAAACCAACTATACTGCTAAACTGGACTTTGAAGTTCCATTAAAATTGGGAGATAAAATAGCAGGATATTTAAAGTTTGGAGGAAAATACCAGACCGAAAGACGTAAAAGAAGTGGTGTCCTTTTCTCCGACCAGCAATACTATCTAAAACCGGCTTTAACCGATTTGGCTATTAAAAACGATCCCAGAGGGGCATTGGCTGTAACGGCTAACAGGACCATTCAAATGTCTAACTTTAACGAACAAACAAATGTTCCTCTTCTGAATAGTACTTACAACATGTTTCCTGGGATACTTGAGAGTAGTGTCAGAGACTGGCGCACATACCATATGGCAGAATATATTGAAGATCCCAGCAATGCAGAACTCAATTATGATACCTATGAGACGCTTGCTGCAGGATATATGATGCTTAAGCTTAATTACAGCGATTTGATCACTTTCATCCCGGGTATCCGTTACGAATATTCCAACAATACTTACCATGGTATTTATTCTTCCGTAAATGGTGCGATGGGTTTGGCAGGTTATTTTGAACCGGATACGACAGTACAGAAATACGGTGAATGGTTACCCAGTGCGCATCTGAAAATTAAACCGACCAGTTGGATGGATATACGTTTATCGGCAGCAAAAACACTAACACGTCCCAACTACATGTGGTTGATTCCCCGTTTCAGATATAATGCAGGGAACTATAGTGTTAGCAAGGCAAATCCTGATCTGAAACATGCGACCGCCTGGAACTACGATGCATCAGTGACCTTTTATACCGGAGAGTTTGGTTTACTTTCAGTTGGCGGGTACACCAAAAAAATCAACGACATGTTTTATGGCATCAGTGGAACCCTTTCTCCGGAAGATGCAGTAAAAAATGGACTTCCTCCGCAATCTTTCGATCTGAATGAGGACTATACCAACCTGGCAGATTCCTACGTTAGCGGAATTGAATTTGATTACAAAACACATTTCAACTTTCTGCCAAAGCCCTTTAACAGATTTGCTTTCGGTGTCAATTTTACCAGATTATGGTCTAGCACCTATTAT
>CAIRSO010000823.1 GCA_903881215.1 uncultured Bacteroidia bacterium | reverse complement strand
GTGCTGATGCCAGAACATTGTATTGAAAGCTTTTGAGTAGTAGGCCGGAAGCGCCGACCCTATTGCTGGCGAGCTTCTTTTTCCATTTGATAATGGTGATCTTAGCCCATGCTTGGGCTATTTCACGTTCGGAAAGTTTGGGTTGGGGGGTGCTTTGCATTGAGCAAAGAAAAGCACAAAGCTATGCGTGATAAAGGACACAAAAAAAGCCAGTCAAAGACTGGCCATATTGTATAAGGTTTCGTTGGTTTTTTGTATTTCTGTTTCAATAATTTGATTTAACCTTCTAAAATACAGTTTTGGGTAATTGTTCCATAGTCTTTTTCCAAATGTCTCTTGTCTGTTCAATATCCTGAATTATTCTTTCTCTTGCTTTCAAGAATTCTTCCTTGCGAGAGCTATGCTTCTCCATGGCCCCCAATCTTTTCGCCAATCCTAACCTGATGTTGTTTACGGCATTGTTCATTTTTATCCTTTATTTTTTCTTATTTATTTAACCCTATGCCTTTGCAAAGTAGACAAGGTAAGCCATCTTTCCCTTTTCCTGTTCCCTTGCATAAGTTACAAATATTATTACTCTCGTTGTAATTATTTCCTTTCCCATGACATACTATGCACGGGACTCTGGCTCCCAAGGGATTCTTGCCAGTTCCCGAACAAAAAACACAGGAAATTGATGGTTCCTTCACTTTAACTTGCCCTGTTCCTTTGCAAACCTGGCATCCCGATATCGCAGAGAGTAAATCAAAGGGATCCTGTCCCGTTCCAATACAATATGCACATTTGAATATTTTTGTCATGGTACTGTTCCTTTATTATTTGATATTACTGGTCAGCGCTATCCATTCCTTCAAAGGAATTAAGTCGTTCAAAGGATGTGATTTCAAGTTTTTCATTCATCTTTACAGAATAGAAGAGCCGCACCTGTTTCGGAGGCAGGTTCATGGATTTTAAAAATGAATCGTCTTCATATACTTCTGCAATGGAATTCCAACTTTCCAGTATTTTCTCAATTTTTATGACCGTTACGTCATAACAGTTAATGTTCTCTTTCAGGAAATTAACTACTGTTTTTTTTACGTCAATTACGTTGCTCATTTCATTTCTCCTTATTAGTTATTTAGATGAAAAGTTAACAGGAAAACGTGTGAAAATCATTTATCATCACGTTATGGTTTATTTGCACCCGCTTTCTTCATGTTATGCCCACAACCGGGACAAAACTTGTACTCGAACATAAACCGCCAAGTCTCGCCACAGTTAGGGCATGTAATGTTGAGTGGTTGCCCACATTCAATACAAAACCTCTCGTTTCCACCTGTTAATTTTCCGCATTTAGGACATTTAAAAGCATTCATTTTGCATCCTTTGTATTCGTTATTAATATTGATTTTCTTTATGAAAAAAATAATCCCTTTTGACCACAAAGTCCAAAAAGATCAAAATCGGCATCTTCCTTTTTCTCTTTGCTGCTGATTTTTTTTCTTATTTCATATGGTTTAGTATAGCAATTATAAAGGTTTATTAATGGCCTCCAATTTTTGAAGGCGAGTCTCAAGTTCTTGTTGTTGTTGCATAAGCTCTTTTTCCCTGGCTTTCGTCGAAAGATAGGTGTCTTCCTGCCACCAGTTAATGCCCATCTCCATAGCCTTGTCGACCGAGGCTACAAGCAACCTGATTTTAATTGTTAACAGGTCAATATCTGCAATCTGAATTTTAATATCACCTGCAATAACAATTCCTTTGTCGAGCACTCGCTCTAGAATATCAGCAAGGCCGGTTGCTTGGATTGAATGGGTAGGGACTGCCATAGCATATTGTTTTTTAATAATCGATAGACAAAGTTTTAAATGCTTTTTTGACGTCTTTTTTTGACTTTTTTACTCTTTTCTTCCGGTTCAGGGGAAATCATCTGTCCCGCCATGTCATCTTTAAACGCATGGATTTCCTTCAACCTGTTTTGTATGATCTCAAGCCTTAGTAAAATTCTTCTCCTTTGAAATTTTAAACGGGTTCTCTCTTTTTCGAAGAGATACAATTTTATGAAAGTCGATTCCTCTTTGTTGCAGCTACCCGATTTGACGACATTCTGCATGCTTCTGATACTCTGAAGTCCTTTTATTGCACTTGAAATTGGCATAATTTTAGTTTCTTGGATTCCTTGTGGATATAAGTCAAAACTTTCTATTCCAGTGTATTTGGCTCTTATGGCAATGAAGTAAAAGTATGTTCTTCTTTAACCGGGGTTCCCTTTATTGTTTCAGCAACGATTGCAGGTTTAGCCTCTTTTTTTCCTGTTTTTCTAGCTGCCTGCTTGGGAGGAGAAGCAACGCCTGTTTCCCTTAATTGAGCAATGGCATCCTGCATATTGTTCCATGCAGCCGCTGCCCCTTCTCTGTCTTGAGCAAAATCACCAAGCATTCCGGCAGTGGCTTTTTGGATGTCCTTTACCTCTTTTTGGATTCCTTTAATTGATACATGAATCCCTTTCATGATAACTTTGTAGTCGTTTAGTCTCTCTAATTCGCCTTTGTCGAGGTCCTTCCTCAGCTTCTGAGCCATCTTTTGATTTTCCTTGCTGATTTCCAATAATCTTTTCTGAAACCCATTCAGCAATGACCTGGTGTATTCAACTCTTTCGGCCAGGTTTTTACTCAATTCTGACCTGAGTTCAGCCGACATATCCTGGTGCTCTTTTTCAAACTGTTCGAGCATGTCGTTCGTATTCTTGAAAATAG
>CAIRSO010000822.1 GCA_903881215.1 uncultured Bacteroidia bacterium | reverse complement strand
CTGTTCCTGGGGTACAGCCCAAATTGTCCATGTCTTTGGTGAAAGAAACCCGGGAAAATTCAGACACACGATTAACTGTAGTTGGTGCGCTTGGTGGTCAATATATTCTGAAACCACCTTCCATGAAATATCTGGAAATGCCAGAAAATGAACATGTGACTATGCGGATGGCCGAAGCTTATGGGATCAGGGTTGTACCGTCGAGTTTAATTAAACTTGCATCGGGCGAATTATCGTACATCACCAAAAGAATTGACCGCACTCCAAGTGGCGGGAAAATCCACATGATTGATATGTTCCAGATTACTGAAGCTTTTGACAAGTATGTAAGCTCGATGGAGAAAGTGGGAAAAGCTCTTCACGCGTATTCAAATAATACCCTGCTTGATAAACTTTTCTTTTTCGAGCTTTCGATGTTTTGTTTTTTAGTCGGGAATAGCGATATGCACTTGAAAAATTTCTCAATGATTGAAAGCAGGTTGGGCTGGGTTTTAGCCCCGGCTTATGATTTATTGAATGTGACTATTGTTAATCCCGACGATTCCGAAGAACTTGCTTTGACGCTCGACGGGAAGAAGAAAAAACTAAAGAAAGAGCATTTTGAAAAATTGGCTAAGGGGCTCGGATTAAACGACAAACAGATACAAAGGGTATTTAAGCGCATGATAAGCAACAGGCATAAAGCCATGGAATTGATTGACCAATCTTTTCTTTCTTCAGAACAAAAAATGGAATATAAAAAGGTGGTTCATAACAGGTATGCTCAATTAAATCTGGTTGAGTAATCAGTTGAGCAAAGTTTCAGTGTTTTTCTTGTGTATAGGGAAAAGACAATCCAGATAGGTACTCCAGTTAAAAAGAAAGGCTTTACGTTGTCGTAAAGCCTTGATAATCAGAGTGGAGAATATCGGAATCGAACCGATGACCTTTTGACTGCCAGGGGAAAGAGCAAATCTGTATAGCATTGAATATTAAACACATATAAATCAGTAACATCGCAAAACACAGCATTTTATAGCATATTCGAGCACAAAAAGGGCACTCCAGTAGTTCGCTTCCATTTTTGTCAATATTGACAAATAAGAGGAAGATAAGTTGGGAATAACTACAGATACATTTTTTTGATGAAAATTGAGGTTAAATGTTATTGGAGAATTGATATTGATTAAGTTCATCAATTCCCTTAATCTGTCGAAACATAAAAGGACTAAAGTTTGTAGATTCTATATGGGACTCAAATCCTGTCAGCCCGACAAGATAGCATTCATAATCAATTGATTAAGGATATATGTGCCGTCTTATGTACTGAAATGGAATTAATTTGATAAATTGGCAATTTTTCTGGCGATGACATTACATGGTTATTATTAAATATATATTAGGTTCAAGTGCCGCCCCGGGTACTGAAAAACCCCCTAACGAGCTGATTGTTAGGGGGTTTTGATTTTTCGGGGAAAGGATAGGGAAAGGATGATGTTTTTTTACTTGAATTAATGGCCTTTGGGTTTTG
>CAIRSO010000821.1 GCA_903881215.1 uncultured Bacteroidia bacterium | reverse complement strand
AGTGGTTGAAGAAGGAAGTGAAGAGGGAAACGGAGAAGAAGGACTGGGGGACTTGGAGACAGGGAGACTGGGCGAGTGGTTGAAGAAGGAAGTGAAGAGGGAAACGGAGAAGAAGGAATGGGGGACTTGGAGACAGGGCGACTGGGCGAGTGGTTGAAGAAGGAAGTGAAGAGAGAAACGGAGAAGAAGGACTGGGGGACTTGGAGACAGGGAGACTGGGCGAGTGGTTGAAGAAGGAAGTGAAGAAGGAAACGGTGAAATAACGAAACGAGTGGGGAATAATTCTTAATTTCTTATTTAATCGGTGTAATTTGTGAAATCTGTGGTAGGAAGGGGGTTATTTGAGTAATCTAAACTATATCTGTGTAATCAGTAAGTGGATGGGGGTTTTTTTGTAAATTTGCCGATTCAATTTTTTACAATGAACGAGAAGACATTACCATTTTCCAAAGAGAAAATAACCGGAATTGCCGAAAAGTTCCCAACACCATTTCATATTTACGATGAAAAGGGGATGAGGGAGTATGCTAGAAAATTTGTAAAAGCATTTTCCTGGAACAGCGGATTCAAAGAATATTATGCAATAAAATCAGCTCCAAACCCTTTTTTGATGAAGATTTTGCGTCAGGAAGGATTCGGCATTGACTGTAGCTCAATGGCAGAACTCGTTCTGGCTGAGAAAGTTGGAATGCGAGGAGAAGAGATCATGTTTACCTCAAACGACACTCCGGCCTACGAATACAAAAAGGCTCTGGAACTTGGTGCCATTATCAATCTGGACGACTTTGGTCATATAAAATACCTCGAAGAGCAAGTCGGATTGCCTGAACTGGTTTGTTTTCGTTACAACCCCGGGGCATTAAAGGAAGGTAATGCAATTATTGGTCATCCCGAAGAGGCCAAATACGGTTTTACCCGCGAACAACTTTTTGAGGGATACAAAATCCTGCGCGACAAAGGGGTGAAGCGGTTTGGTATCCATACTATGGTTGCCTCCAATGAGTTAAACCCTGACTACTTTGTGGAAACAGCCACCATCCTCTTCGAGTTGATAGTTGAACTCTACAAAACGCTGGGAATTAGGTTCGAATTCGCCAATCTGGGAGGCGGAATAGGCATTCCGTACAAACCCGACCAACAGGCTGTTGATCTGGATCGCATGAGCAATGGTATCAGGGAAGGCTACAACAAGTACATCGCAGCAAATAATCTTGATCCTTTGAAAATCTATTTTGAATCTGGGAGGGCAATTACTGGTCCGTTTGGATTCTTGGTATCCAGGGTTTTACACATTAAAAATACATACAAAAAATACGCCGGACTCGATGCGTCGATGGCCAATCTGATGCGTCCTGCTCTTTATGGCTCCTATCACCACATTACCGTTCTGGGCCATGAGGAGAATACTTCGAAATTCATGTACGATGTCACTGGTTCACTTTGCGAAAACAACGACAAATTTGCCATCAACCGAGTACTCCCTAAGATGATGCCTGGCGACCTTGTGGTCATTCATGATACCGGGGCCCATGGTCACGCCATGGGATTCAACTACAACGGAAAGTTGCGATCAGCAGAGTTATTGCTTCGTGAAGATGGAGAAGTTGTTGAAATACGAAGGGCAGAAACCCTGAATGATTATTTTGCCACACTGGATTTTGGACAATTGCCAGAGTTCAGCGTATAAGCTTTTCTACCAGCTAATAGCTAACGGCTAAAAGCTATTAGCTGTTAGCCATGAGCTAATAGCAAACAATAAGTTATAACTAAAAAACGTCTACCGTGAAAGTCTGCGGATTTAGTTTTGTTAAGAATGGCGTGAAGTTCGACTATCCGGTAGTGGAAGCCATCACCTCAATCCTGCCCCTTTGCGATCATTTTGTGGTGGCCGTTGGCGACTGTGACGATGGAACCCTTGAGCTAATACAATCCATCAAATCTGAGAAGATAGAGATTCTCAGAACGGTTTGGGATCCAGCCCTCAAAGAGAAAGGAAGGGTGCTGGCATCAGAGACAAACAAAGCATTTGATACCATCCCTGCCGAATATGATTGGTGTTTCTATATCCAGGGGGATGAGGTCGTGCATGAGAAATATTTGCCTGCCATCCGATCTGCCATGGTGGAGAACTTATCAAACAAGGCTGTAGAAGGTCTGATATTTCATTACAGCCATTTTTATGGTACCTACGACTACATTGCCGATTCCCGCAGATGGTACAGGAGTGAAATTCGTATCATCCGAAATGACAAGGATATCCGTTCATGGAACGATGCCCAGGGTTTTCGCTGGAAGGATGCACGGAAGCTGAAAGGCTTATTTGTCAATGCCTCCATGTATCATTATGGTTGGGTCAGGCCACCTAAAAAGATGAAGGAGAAGCTTGATGGAAGTAAGCAATACTGGTCTGCCGAGTCCAAGCATATTAAGACGATCAATCAAGCAACTACCGAATACGATTATGCACAGTCTATCGATAGTCTCACCCGTTTCAAAGAGACGCATCCCGCTGTTATGCAGAAGAGACTTCTACAGCTTAACTGGCATCCCGATCTATCTGAAAAGAAGAAAAAATTTACTGTGAGATATTTTGTGCTATATTGGTTCGAAAAAATATTTCACACAGGCCATTCGAAAACAAACATTTCATAGAAATCCGATAACCATCCTCTTCAAACCCTTCAAACCCTTCAAACAATTCCAGCATGTTCTTAAATGATGATCTAAAACAAGCATTGGAGGTACTCCGTCAGGGGGGAGTAATCTTGTATCCAACCGATACCATTTGGGGAATTGGTTGTGATGCCACAAATCCAGAGGCCGTCAAACGGATTTTTGGGATCAAGCAGCGTGAGGATGTTAAAAGCATGCTTGTCTTGATCGGGAATCCCAACATGCTTAATTCTTACGTCCGGGAGGTGCCGGAAGTTGCCTGGCAATTGATAGAAGTAGCAGACAAACCACTTACGATCGTTTACCCGGGAGCTAAAAACCTTGCTGCCAATCTGATCGCATCAGATGGATCGGTAGGTATAAGGGTAACGGCAGAGCATTTCACGGAACAGTTGATCCAAAGGTTTCGTCGGCCATTGGTCTCCACATCTGCAAATATTTCAGGAAAATCAGCCCCGCAAAATTTTGAAGAGATCAGTGAGGAAATTAAAAATGCCGTAGATTATGTTGTGCAATACCGTCAGGATGATAAAAGCAGGCAGACACCTTCTTCTATCCTGAAACTTGGAATTGGTGGTGAGATTCAAATCATAAGATCCTGACAGATTGAAGTAATCTGACAGTTTGTTATTTTCCTTCTTTGACTGTTCCTGAACCTACAATCGTCGATTCGATGGCAGGATTGCCATAATAGGTAACATTTCCTGATCCAGCAATTTTACTGGTTAGTTTATCAAGGGCATTCACTGCACAACTACCTGATCCGGATATCAGTATGTTAACATTTTTAGTTTTTAAACCGGAGGCTTTTACCCCTCCCGACCCGGATACGATCATTTTGAATTCGGATGCAATATTTTCTCCTGAAAGTTGCAAATGTCCTGACCCGGACAAAGTTGCAGATATCTTTTCTACCTTGAGATTATTGAGTTTTATAGATCCACTTCCGCCAAGATAAAGGTCCAGGATTCTTGAGGTTAGAAGCTTATCTGCCACAATCGAGCCTGATCCGGATTGTAGGAGCTTATCAATCTGGGGTACTTTTACCGTCACAATAACCTCGCCTGGCGACCATTTTGAATCAAACCAAACATTGTTGGGATATCTGATGGTAAGCATACGATTGCCTACTTCAACTATCAGTTTGTCGATGGTCTCCTGTTTCGCCAAAACTGTAACGGACTGGAACGTGTCCTGTATGAGAATGAGTTTGGCATCGTTTTTCAACGAAATTTCAGTAAATGCCGGAAGATCGTATTTGAAAGTCTTTTGAGCGCTAAGAAATTGAGCAGAAGCAATACAACACAACACAAGAAGTAAGATTTGCAGGCTTTTCATGATGAAGTTAGTTTATATGTAAAAAATAATTATTACCTTAATCGCTTCGTAATTAACTAATTATACATATTGAGCCGTCTTTGCGAGGAGGTACGACGAAGCAATCTGCATAAGGTTATCTACTCCATATTCAAATCAATCAAGCCTTCAGGACAGTCCACATAAAGTTCTTTTGCACTCTGATCAAGCCTGAGAATAATCTGCTCCGAAAGCGGAATAAGCACTTCACGTCCTGCATAACCAACAGTCAGAACAACATTACCGGAAAAGTCATCCACCCGTATGATCTTCCCAAGTTTTCCCCTTACTTCGTCAAAAACGGTCACTCCAATCAGTTCATTTAACTCCTCATTATTGCTCTGATCTATTTCAACATCCCTATGAATGAATATTTTACAGCCACATAAAGGCCGTACTTTTTCTACTGAGTCATATCCGTCAAATGAGATGCATAAGGAGGTTGAAGAGCGGAAATTTAGTCCATCTTCAGTCACAAAAAAAGGCACCAGTCCTCCCTCCACCTCGACTAAAAGACAATCTGATTCCTCAAGGATTTCCTCGTATCCCTCTTCAATCTCCACAATCATACCTCCTTTTAATCCGTGAGGTTTGAGAATGAATCCGATGGGAAGAAAATCGTCTTTGAGGAACGGAGTCATAGGTGCTTGTTCAAATGTTTAATACAAAAATAGCAAATAAAAAAGGCGATGGTTGTGCTCCATCGCCTAAATTCTTTATCCCGTCTCCAGGATATAATGTTGCTTATGCTTCGGTAGTTTCTTCAGCAGTTTCAACGTCAGTTGCCGGGGCTTCAACTTCTGCAACAAGTGCAGGAGCAACAACCTCAACTTCCTCAACCTCAGGTTCAGCGGCAACTGCAACAGATGCAGGTGCAACAACTTCTTCAACCTCAGGTTCAGCAGCAACTGCAACAGGTGCAGGTGCAACAACTTCTTCAACTTCAGGTTCAGCAGCAACTGCAACAGGTGCAGGTGCAACAACTTCTTCAGCTACAGGCGCAGGTGGCGGATTTTTGGCCGCGGCAGCTGCTGCATTGCGTTTTGCAATTTCAGCCATGCGCGCTTCGTTTACTTTAGCTTCGGCTTTCAACCTTGCTTTTTTCTCCTCAATTTGCTTGCTGGTAAGTTGCTCCTTGGATGCATCGACTTTGGCAGTCTTTTCTTTCATCCAGGCTTCAAATTTTACTTCAGCATCTGCTTCACTGAAAGCTCCTTTTTTTGCTCCTTCCAAAAGGTGTTTCTTCATCATAACCCCTTGCTGTGAAAGGATCGAACGTGTAGTGTCTGTCGGCTGGGCCCCTTTGAAAAGCCAGGATATAGCTTTGTCAAAGTCAAGATCGATGGTGGCAGGATTAGTGTTTGGATTGTAAGAACCGATCCTTTCAATAAACCTGCCATCTCGTGGCGCCCTGCTGTTTGCTACCACAATGTGATAGTAGGCATGTTGTTTGCGGCCATGCCTAGCCAAACGAATCTTTACTGGCATACAGTTTTACTCTTTTAATGTTTATTAATAAAACGAGGGGCAAAGGTACAATATTTCTTCAGAATAAAAATTGTAGTTTTGCTAAATATTTGCGGAAGAGAATGCAGCTTGTATTATTATAAGTAATCCTAAAAGGTACCGATCCACTGATTCAGGATTAATATAGCGGCATTATCAGCATTTGATATCAGCATTTGAATCTTAAAAAAGTGACAATCAAAAATTTAATTAATTAAATTTCTGCAATGAGAAAATATGTATCAAAAAGTATTGTGACTGTGGCAGTCGTATTTGCCCTTTTGACCTCCTGCAAAAAAGCTGAAATTACTACGGATGTTTTCGTAGACTCCTATGTTAATTCGATATTGGATGCAAATGGCACACCTGTCTTTGCGATGATCCATTCTGCCTATAGTTTTACAAAGATGTCCAGCGTGAATGTAAAAGGAGCTACTGGTAGTTCAGCAGCTCTCCAAAATTTCAATGGAGACGGATTCTCTTTCTATATGGATGTTAAGGATTTAACTTTATATAAAGCTGCAGCCCCGGCGGCTGATAGCTTCACTTACAATGTGACTTACAGCGACGGAACTATTGCAACTAAAATCAATTCAGTTGTTGCCAAATCGCTCCTTCCAGCCCAACAATTGGATGCTCAAAAAACCCCTGCTACTCTTCCGACAGATATTACCCTTACATGGAAGCCGGTTGCTAATGTGGAAGCATATAAAGTTCGAATTTACACAGAAGATCCTGCAGGTAGAAAGCTTATTTATGAATCCAATTATCTTGTCCCAAAGGATGCTACCTCCACGCTTTCGATACCTTTCTCAGTGGTTAGCTTTTCACCATATTTATCCTACAGTGTGACCTTTGAAGTCTTGGCATTTATTTTTGAGCAAGGGCAGGATACTTTCAACGCAGTAAGCGTGGCCTCCATCACAAAATATTTTGGTGCCTAAATCCCATGATTCCTTTCACTCACCTTCATGTTCACAGTCAATATTCGATCCTGGATGGTGCTGCCAGTGTTTGCGGTTTGGTCACAAAAGCAAAAGCAGATGGCATGAGTGCCCTGGCACTGACAGATCATGGGAATATGTTCGGTGTAAAGGATTTTCATGAAACTTGCAAAAAGCAGGACATAAAACCCATTCTTGGTGTCGAAACCTATGTTGCTTCCCGCGGAATACAGTTCAAGGACAAGAATGAAAAGGAGGATAGATCCGGAGATCACCTGATTCTACTGGCCAAGAACATGAAAGGGTACCGTAATTTGCTTAAGCTGGTCACCATCGCCAACACCGAAGGCATGTATTACAAACCGCGGATAGACAAAGTACTGCTCGAGAAATACAGCGAAGGACTGATTGTCTCAAGCGCTTGTTTGGGCGGCGAGATTCCTCAGTTTATCCTGAAAGGCGATTTGAAGTCTGCCGGGGAAACCATCGAATGGTACAAATCTATTTTTGGGGATGATTTTTACCTGGAAGTACAGCGCCATCCGGCAATTGATCCGGAACTCCGCAGGGACGTTTACGAAAAGCAGGTCCTTGTGAACAAAGTAATCATTGAATTGGCTCAAAAGCACAATGTCAAGCTTATTGCAACCAATGATGTCCATTTTGTGAACCAGGAAGACGCGGATGCCCATGATCTTCTGATTTGCCTCAATACAGGAAAGGATCTTGATGACCCATCCCGGATGAAATACACCAAAGAGGAGTGGTTCAAAAGTACGGGTGAGATGAACAAGCTTTTTGAGGATCTTCCTGAAGTTCTTAAAAACACGCAGGAGATAGTCGATAAAGTCGAATTTTATGAGCTGAATGCCAAACCCATCATGCCTGAATTTCCTATTCCGAAGAGTTTTGGCACCATGGCTGACTATCGGATTAAATTCTCTGAAGTCGGGTTAAAAGAGGAATTTGGAAAGGATTTTGACCGCATGGGCGGATATGAAAGTATCCTCCGGGTGAAATTCGAATCAGATTATCTTCAGTCACTAGTAAACAAAGGTGCCATTGAAAGGTATGGTGAAAATTTTAGCGCCGAAATTCAGGAAAGGATTGAATTCGAGCTTCATGTAATTAAAACGATGGGTTTCCCGGGATACTTCCTTATTGTACAGGATTTTATCAATGCTGCACGGCAAATGGGGGTAATCGTTGGGCCCGGAAGGGGATCTGCCGCCGGATCGGTGGTAGCCTATACGACAGGAATCACCAATGTTGATCCACTTAAATACGAGCTTCTTTTTGAACGGTTTCTCAATCCCGACCGGATCTCGATGCCAGATATCGATATCGACTTCGATGACGATGGCCGGCAGCTCGTACTCGACTGGGTCAAAGAAAAATATGGCAGAGACAGGGTGGCACACATCTGTACTTTTGGTACCATGGCAGCAAAAATGGCTATCCGCGATGTAGGCAGAGTGCTGCGAATCCCACTTCCGGAAACAGACAGAATTGCAAAACTGATCCCTGATGCTATGCCTGATTCCAGCAGGGTCACTTTAAAAAAGGCGTATGCTGCCAATCCTTTGTTTGAAAGAGAGCGTAATTCCATAAATCCAATGGTCGTCCAGATGCTGAAGTTTGCAGAAACATTGGAGGGCTGTGTAAGGCAATTCGGCGTCCATGCCTGCGGCGTCATCATTGGCAGGGATCCATTGGACATGCATATACCCCTGATGCCGACCAAGGATGAAGATCTTCTTACAACTCAATATGATGGTCATTTTGTAGAGTCGATCGGACTGATGAAGATGGACTTTTTGGGCTTAAAAACGCTCTCCATTATAAAAGAATGTCTTGAAAATATCAAGCTTACCAGGAAGGTCGTGATCGACATTGATCGACTCCCCATGGACGATGCAAAAACATTTGAACTATTCAGTGCTGCTGAGACAACTGCTATTTTCCAGTTCGAATCGGCCGGGATGAAAAAATGGCTGAAGCTGCTTCAATCCAACTGCTTCGAGGATCTTGTCGCGATGAACGCTTTGTACAGACCCGGACCGATGGAGTATATTCCTCAGTACATCAACCGGAAACATGGTCGCGAAACGGTTGTTTATGACCATCCGATGATGGAGACATACCTAAAAGATACGTATGGAATAACCGTCTATCAGGAGCAGGTGATGTTACAAGCCAGGGCTTTAGCCGATTTTACCCGGGGTCAATCAGATTCTCTCCGTAAGGCCATGGGTAAAAAGGACCGTAAAATGATGGACGAACTCAAAGTTCTGTTCAAAGAAGGTTGTAAAAAGAATACCAAATTTGTAGAGGGATGCAAGGAGATGGGCAAGGCACCTGATACACTTACTGAGAAGATCTGGAAAGACTGGGAGTCTTTTGCTTCATATGCATTCAATAAATCACACTCAGTTTGCTATGCATTTATCGCCTACCAGACTGGTTACCTCAAGGCCCATTATCCATCTGAGTTCATGGCGGCTGTGTTGAGTTGCAACCTTTCTAATTCAGATAAGATATCGCTTTTTATGGATGAATGCAACCACATGGGAATGAAGGTACTCGGTCCGGACGTAAATGAATCGAGGGCATCTTTCTTTGTCAACCGGAACGGTGCACTTCGTTTTGGACTTACTGCCATCAAAGGAGTTGGGGCTGGCGCAGTGGCTGATATTTTGAAAGAACGGGACCAGAATGGTGACTATAAAAGTATTTTCGACCTTGTGGAGCGGGTCAATCTGCAGTCGACTAACAAAAAAAATCTCGAAGGACTTGCAGCTGCAGGAGCTTTCGATGGTTTTCAAATCACAAACAGAGCACAGTTTTTTGCTGATATGGGTGATGGGACAACCTTTATCGAAGCGCTGATAAAATATGGCAACAAGATTCAAAGTGAAAAGACAGGCTCAATGGCCAATCTTTTTGGAGATATACAACCAATTTCTATCAAGTTGCCAACTGTACCAAATGTCCCTGAATGGCCTTCTGTCGTTGCATTGGAAAGAGAGAAGAACCTGATTGGCATCTATCTTTCTGCTCATCCATTGGATGATTATAAAGTTGAAATCAATGGTTATTGTACCAAAGGCGTTACTCTTTCCGATTTAGGTACAGATATTCTCGCCTATAAAAACAGGGATCTTTGTCTGGTCGGCATCGTTACTGAAGCACAGGAAGGGATATCCAAGAATGGAAAGAATTTTGCCAGTATGATTCTGACAGATTACAATGGGTCGCTAAAAATAATGTTGTTTGGTAACGACTATGTGTCATTCAGTAAATTCTGCAAAAAAGGCCTCTTTTTATTGGTCCGTGGAAAGGTCTCCGAAAGATGGAACGGCGGCAATGAATTTGAATTCAAGCCCTCAAAAATGGAACTTCTTGAAGAACTTGCGGCCAAAGCAGAGAATCTCACCCTTGAAATACCCATCAATAAACTGGAAGAAGAGACTTTCCAGGAGCTTGAGAATGTACTGCTTAATAATCTGGGAAAAACGACATTACGTTTCAACCTGATAGACACCGATTCAGATACCCGGATACAAATGTTTTCGAGAACAAAAAGTGTTAACCTGTCACAAGAACTAAAAGCTTACTTACATAAACAGACAGAGATAAACTTTAGTATAAATTAATTCTGTAATTTTATACCTTTGCAAACGGAGAATAAATAATCAATTTTAAAATATATCTCATGACCATTGAAGTTACTGATGCAAATTTTGAGGAGATTGTCCTTCAATCCGACAAACCAGTTTTGGTTGATTTTTGGGCAGAATGGTGTGGCCCCTGCAGAATGATTGGCCCACTCGTAAGTGAACTTGCCGATGATTACAAAGATCGGGCGGTTGTTACTAAAATGGATGTCGACTCTAATCCAGGCACAGCAGCCAGATTTGGAATCCGTAACATTCCTACGATCCTGTTTTTTAAAGGCGGTGATATTGCTGACAAACAAGTTGGAGCAGTTCCCAAAACAATACTTGCAGCAAAAATTGATGCATTGTTGTAGGACGCATTCATTTTAATCTGAAGCAAAAAAATAGCCCTGAAATTTTTTCAGGGCTATTTTTTTGAAGACACTTAGAGAGCCTTTGCATCGGCATCAGCTCTAACCAAGTTCCTCAATCTTCAAATAACTATTTAACGCTCCAGGTTTCGTGGGAAGGTAAAGCAGTGAAAATCTCAAACAAATTTTGCTTGCTTTTTGATTTCCGTTTTAAATCTAATTTATCTTTCTAAAGTAAAAGTTGAAATTGATTAAAAGGTTGTTTTGGTTGAACTAAAGGCCGGTTTGGTTATTAAACGGAACTGCTTTAACTGATATCTTTCGTATTTCCGTAGAGAAATGGTACAAAAATGACCACCTTAGTCCCAGGATTTGTAGCCCCTGGAATTAATTCACTGTATTCAATACCGGTTTTAACAGCATATTTCTGACTTAAGAGACTAAGCCGTTTTCTGGTAATGGTCATTCCCAAGTTAAGGTGAGGATTATTCCGTGTTTTATATTTTTCAGCATTTTTGATTCCAATACCTGTATCTTCAACAATGATTTGAAGCGATTTTTCATTCCACAGGTTGACCGAAACGGTTACTAATCCTTTTTCATCCAGATTAGCAATTCCATGCCAGATGGAGTTTTCAATAAATGGTTGAATGATCATGGATGGGATTTGAATTTCCTCTGATTCTACTTTTTCATCGAGCTCAATTTTATATTCAAATTTATCTCCCATCCGAATTTTTTCCAGATCCAGATAATTTTTTAACCGGTCAATCTCCTCCTCCAGATTAATCATGGAGCTGTTGATTGAATTGAGATTTTGCCGTATCAAACGCGCAAATTGAGAGAGATATACTCCGGCTTCATTGGGTTTATTGTGAAGTAAATAGTTTTGAATGGAACCCAGTGAATTGAAAATGAAATGAGGGTTCATCATAGCCTGATGGGATTTCTGTTCCAGCAGTAATATCTGATGTTCCATTTGGCGTCGCGCCAACTCGATGTTTTTCTGCCGTATAATCAAAAGAAAGACAATCAATGCAATAAGTAATACAATAGAGAAAAAGAACAAGGGGTGTTGCCAGATAGGCGAATTAACAGTGATCCCAAATTCAATGGGTTCACTCCATGCCGAGGCTGGCTTTCTGGCTCGAAGTTTAAAAGAGTAGGTTCCTCTTGACAGATTTTGTAAAACAACGTTATTTCCTTTGACCTCAGTCCAGTTGGAATCAGTACCTTCCAATTTGTAGGAAAATATATTTGGACTGACGGAATAGTTGATACATCCGAAGGCAATGTTTATCCGTTGATGACTGATTAAAGTTACCTGATCTTTTTTATCGATATTTTCCTCTTCATTGACCTGAATCGACTGGAAGTATGGAATGGGTGAAAAAACCTTGCTGTTGTGTAGTTCAGAATACGGGATGGCTGTAAGTCCTTCGTCGCTGGCAATAAAAAGCTTCCCCTCGTTGAGTAATATGCTATGAATGGATTTAAAGTTTATGTCTATAAGGTTCAACAATACAGGTTTATCTCTCAAAATATTTATAGGGTTTTCACAGAGATAAATATTTTTTGAAGTGGCTATAAATAGGGAAGAATCCTTATAAACAATATGCTTGATAGGTAGATCAATGGGTTGTTCAAAACGCGCAGATAAATTATAAAACTTCTTATCCCGATATAAAAACAGACTGTCACCTTCGATGTTAAACAGCTCGGTTTTTTCATCCAGGTTTAGGTGTTCTGAAATTTTTTTATTGTTGAAGCAGGAGAGTTCTTTATAGGGTACTTTATTTTTATTCAGATAGAGATAATTCGATTTTGCATTGATCGTTAATTCGTTATTGGCATTATAATAGATGTTTGTTATTCTTTCCCCAATTCTTTTGGCTGTTAATTTTTTAAAAAATCCATCCTGAGGAATCAGATATAAAAAAAACTGATTGAACGATCTTATTTCGTTGCTTTGTTGGTTAAAGATGATCTTGTTCATCACAAGCGGCGACTGACTAACTTTTTTGACGAGTATTTTCTTTTCTGCTTTATTAATTTGGATGCCTTCCAGAGCATAAGGTAGTTTTCCTGTCTCACCAACAAACAAAAGATTGCGGTTTACTTGCAATATCTGGTTAAATGATTTCTCTGTTTGCTGAAAATCCAATTTGTATAATTCTTTGTCCTTCAATAAAAAGAGCATCTTTCCATTTGTGCACCATAATCCGGTACTATCATAATTGCATAGCGCAAAAATTCCTGAATTTTGAAACCCGGTACTTTCAAAATGTTCATGGTTGTAAAAGAAGGGGCTGATTTTATAAACACCCTCCTTCATGGAGCTTATCCAAATATTATTTTCATGATCCTGGATGATTGATTTTGCATCGTTGATTTCAAAATGAAAAATCACCTTCCTATCTTTAAAACAATAAACCCCTTTATCATAAGTGGATATCCAGAGCAGCCCATTATTGTCTTCCAGAATCGAAGAAATATAATTAGACCCAGTACT
>CAIRSO010000820.1 GCA_903881215.1 uncultured Bacteroidia bacterium | reverse complement strand
GTGAATTGAAAATTTTTCTAAATTTACGAATCATCATTTTTGTGTCCAGAAAAGGAAATAGCTACCAAACTTATGTCAAAATGATACGATTAATTACTCTTTTCACGCTCCTGCTATTGATGGCTCATGTTTCATCCAATAGTTATGCTTCGATAAATCAGCCAAAAGAAAAGCAAATCAAATTACTGATTATCAGTGGCTCCGGAAACCACGAATGGAAGAAAACCACTCCGTTGCTCGATCGTATTTTTGATGAATCCAACCTCTTTACAACAATGATCACTGAAAAACCGGATACATTGTCCTACAGCAGTTTCAAGAAATTCGACGTTGTGGTATTCAATGCCAATACCTGGCCCGACAATGTCACCAGACTAAACAGTCAATGGGAATCCGATTTTGTCAGGTATGTAACCGAAGGAGGAGGTGTACTCATTTTTCATGCGGCGGCTTCATCCTTTTATGGGTGGGAAGAGTTTTTCCATATCGGAATCGGTAGATGGGGAAAAGAGACTTTTCACAATGCTCCGGTAGTCGCCAAATTGTATGGAATGGATCAAAAACATCCAATCACCAAAGGATTGAAGGGATTTCTGATCATGGATGAGATATGGGAAAAAACAGAGCTGTTTAGCGGTGCAAAATCCATCGGTTCTCTTACTGCAATCAATTCTAAGGATAGTCACCCAATCGATGAACCTGCGATTTTTGTCAACCAGACCGGAAAAGGCAGAAGTTTTTTTACGATCCTTGGGCACGACGAGCGAGCCCTTCTCAACTCCGGCATGCGCACCCTTTTGGTCCGTGCGGCTCAATGGTGCGCTGGGAAAGAGGTTACTTTCAAACCACCCGTAGAGATGAGAATCGACCAAAATCCTGGTAAGACGCTCTACAGTTGGGCAGAATCGGATACCACTTTTACCCTTCTCAACCACAAAGAGGTAGTCTGGCAATTCAACTACAACGACCGGTTCCAAAGACCCTATTTCCATCCGTTATCTGTTAACAACACGATGATTACCTGTGTTTCTCCTCCTGATCATCCCTGGCACCTGGGCCTTTGGTTCAGCTGGAAATACATCAATCATTTGAACTATTGGGAGTATCTCAATGAAAAGAAGTCGGCAAAAACGGGATATAGATCAGAGGGAGCTACTGAGGTAATGGATTCCAAAATCCAGCGCAATGCTGATTTCAGCTGCGATATTCGTCTAAAAGTCAACTACCATCCACTAAATGGGGAAACTGTTATGTCTGAAGAAAGAAGTTACCATGTATCTGTTCCTGATAAAGACGGAAACTACTACATTGATGAGGATCATCTCTTCAAAATACTGGCCGACAGTGTCGTTCTTGACCGCACCCCTCCGGCTATCCGGGGCGGAAGGATCCAGGGGGGGTACGCAGGTATCTCTATCCGGTTTAACCAGGATTTTACCGATCCGGTATTTAAATCAGCAGCAGATACAGCACAATGCAAAAAATGTGACTGGCAATATTATGGATTCACCAGTCTGACAGGTAAAAAAGTCGGAATTAAAATCGAACAAGATCCTCAATTCAGATCTGCCACTAACACTTGGTACATCATCAATGATCCTGTAATTCCTTTTTATTATTTTAGTCCGGCAGTCATTTTCGACAGCCCGATGGTTCTAAAAAAGGGAGCCAACTTAAGATTGAAGTACAGGATTGAGATGAGTGAGAAGTAGTACTTAGAGTACTTAGAGTACTTAGAGTACTTAGAGTACTTAGAGTACTTAGAGTACTTGGGGACTCCGAAATTTGGTGGAATTGGGACATGAGACATGAGTTAAGAACTAGATTGCAGCGATAAACTTTAGCTCACTTTAGTCACTTTAGTCACTTTAGTCACTTTTAAAAATAAAACTATGACAACTTACAACTCCAGAAGCCTTACCCGCCGCACATTCCTTGAAACAACAGGAAAATTAGCCCTGGGAACAACCATTCTTCCAACAATTCTGACTTCTTGCTCCAACCACAAGGGTGCCAACGACAGGTTGGTAATCGGCCATATTGGTGTAGGATCAAGGGGTACCGATGAGCTGATGAGCTATTTTTTACCGTTGCGGGAAGCCATGAATATTGCTGTTTGTGACACTTTCCAGGATCGTCGGGAAAGCGCTGCTAAGCGGATCAACCAATTTTACAAAGAGAATAAATTTACCAATGAGGAGTGTAAATCCTACCTCGAAATGGATGAGTTGCTTGCAAGAAAGGATATCGATGCGGTCCACATCACCACTCCCGATCATTGGCATGTACTCGCTGCCATCAAGGCAGCAAGGGCTGGTAAACACATCATGCTTGCCAAACCTCTCGGACTAAGTTATCCTCAAAATCTGGTTCTGGCCAAAGAACTTAAAGCCAACAATGTGAAATTTCATTACGGAACCCAGCAGCGTTCTCTGGATCACATGCAAATGGGATACGACATGATCAAAGAGGGATTAATCGGAGAAATTGAACGTGTGGATGTATGGGCACCAGGCAAAAATGACGTTCCTTCGCCTGTTTGTAATGAAGTTCCGGTTCCTGCTGGCTTTGATTTTGAGCGATGGACCGGTCCGGCACCCATGCGGCCATATTGCCCCGACCGTGTTACCAACAATAGCTCATGGTTCAACTATGACTACAGCATCGGTTTTTTGGGTGGATGGGGTGCGCACCCTCTTGATATCCTTGTTTGGATCATGAAAGATAAAGTTAATGGAAGCTATACCTGCGAAGGAACAGGACAATTCTGGCCTGCCGGTGGCTTGTACGACAACATCCTTTCCTGGGATCTGAACCTTATTTACCAGAGCGGACTGAAAGTGCATTTTATTAGTCAGGATATTGCTTCCAATACCATATTGAAAGAGCGTACAATCAAAGAGTCAAACGGCACAACCTTCTTTGGCACAAAAGGATGGATCTCCCTCAGCCGTTCCTCAGTGGAGTCCAACATTCCGGAATTAAATCAAAAGCTTAACGGCGTTCCAAAGCAGACCAATGGCAGAGTTAAAGGGGAAAATAACACGATGGGCAGCAGGTTCATCTCTGTCGTAAGAGGCAAAGAGCCTGAACTTTGTCCGTTGGATGAGGCAATCATTTCTGACACAATCAGTCACATGGGCGACATTGCCATCCGCACCAGCCGCAAAATCACATGGGATCCGATCAAGGGTGAAGTTAACGGAGACCCGGAAGCCAACAAATTATATGTCAGAGGATGAGAGCTCCGTACAGCGTTTAAATCATCCTTTAAACCTGACAGGTTTTGGAAACCTGTCAGGTTTAAAGGATGATTTAAACGCTGGTTCAGACGCTGCGAGCTTTTTCATCGTCGAACTCACCTTCCCATCTGGCTATCACGGTAGTGGCCAGGCAGTTCCCGATTACATTAACTCCGGTTCTGGCCATGTCGAGCAAAACATCGATGCCCAGAATAATCATGACCGGCTCGACCGGGAGTCCAAAGGTGGTCACAGTTCCCAGCAAGATGACAAAGGATGCCCGTGATACTCCGGCAACGCCTTTACTTGTCAGCATCAGTGTAAGGGCAATGGCTAATTGTTTTTCGATGGAAAGATCTATCCCGGCAGCCTGAGCCACGAATACAGCCGCTAATGAGAGGTATAGGGTTGAACCATCCAGGTTAAAGCTATATCCTGTCGGGATGACAAATGAGACGATTTTTCGGGGAACTCCGAAGTCCTCCATTGATTCCATGGCCGATGGCAAAGCTGATTCTGAATTGGCAGTTGCAAAAGCTATTGAGGCCGGCTTGGAAACTGCCGACATGAATTTCAAAACGGGTATCCTGAAAAGCAGAGCTATGGGGAGTAAAACCAGCAGCAGAAAGGCAATCAGCGCAACATAAAG
>CAIRSO010000819.1 GCA_903881215.1 uncultured Bacteroidia bacterium | reverse complement strand
TTAAAAGGCGGTATGAACGTTACTCTCGAGGTATCTGTTGTCGACCTTATTCATGCACTTTCAGGATACAGCCCCGATTCAACTTTCAACGCGGCTATTCGTATGGCACAAAAAAAGCAATTGACCAGTCAGGAAGATTTCGTCACTCTCTTTGGAAAATCATTCGAGCAGATAGATCCAAATGCTAAGCTGGCTGCCATCTTCAATACCCTTGACTTAAGGGACAAGGTGAGTTACAACTCTACCAATGCACAAGTACTTACTGTTATCAGGAAAGAAACAGATGCTGCCATCGATAACTCTTTCCAAATCCTCAGAACCCGTATCGACCGTTTTGGTGTAACACAACCAAATATTCAGCAACTTCAGACCAAAGGTCGTATCCTTGTCGAACTTCCAGGTGTCAAAGATGTTAAACGTGTTCGAAAACTGCTTCAGGGTACTGCCAACCTGGAATTTTGGGAAACATACGAAAACAGTGAAGTTTATTCATACTTACTGGAAGCCAACAAAAGATTGCGTGAGGTAAAAGCTGCTCAGGCATCTATTGCTACATCAACGACTGTTGCGACAACTCCGACGGCAGTAAAAGACACATCAAAATCTGCCAACAGTCTTGTTAGTGAAATCAAGAAACAAGAGAAAGATTCTCTGGCTGCCGGTTCCACAGAAGACATTGCAAAAAATTTCCCGCTTTTCGCAGTGTTGACACCCAACACTTCCCGTGACGGACAAATTTCCCGCGGACCTGTTGTAGGATATGCCCATATAAAAGATACGGCTCAGGTAAACACTTTCCTCAAAATGCAGCAGATCAAGTCTGTTTTCCCACGGACATTGATCTTCAGATGGTCGGCCAAGCCAACCGGTGATGATGAAAATTTTTATCAGTTGCTAGCTATCAAAGTTTCAAGTCGCGATGGCCGCGCTCCTTTGGATGGTGGTGCCGTGACAGAAGCTCGTCAGGATTTTGGTCAAAATCAGGCCTCCAGCGTTGTAGACATGACCATGAATGCAGAGGGAGCAAAAGTATGGCAACGGATGACCCGTGAAAATGTGGGCAAGAGTGTTGCAGTCGTGTTAGACGATTATGTTCAGTCATTTCCAACCGTTCAGGGGGAGATTCCTAATGGACGAACAGAAATTTCAGGACAATTTACTGTTGATGAAGCGAAAGACTTAGCCAACATGTTAAAATCTGGAAGAATGCCTGCTCCGGCTCGTATTATGCAGGAAGAGATCGTAGGTCCTACCCTTGGTAAAGAATCAATCGAGAGTGGTATGTACTCTTTCCTTATCGCATTCATGCTGGTTCTTGGCTACATGTTGTTCTTCTATAGCAGAAAAGCCGGATTAGCTGCCAATGTGGCGTTACTTGTGAACCTATTCTTCCTGATTGGTGTGCTTGCATCACTGGGAGCTGTGCTAACCCTTCCAGGTATTGCCGGTATCGTCCTTACCATGGGTATGGCGGTTGATGCAAACGTATTGATCAACGAACGAGTTGAGGAGGAGGTACGCGCAGGTAAAGGACTTCGACTGGCGATCAAGGATGGTTACAACAACGCTTATTCGGCGATTATCGACGGACAGGTAACAACGCTTTTAACAGGTATCGTATTGTATGTTTTCGGTTCAGGTCCAATCAAAGGATTTGCCACTACCCTGATTATCGGTATTATCACCTCACTTTTCACTTCAATCTTTATCTCCCGTTTTATCCTTGAGAGATGGCTGGATACCAACAAAAAAATCACTTTTGTTTCTAAAATATCCGGTGAATGGTTGCGCCACGTGAATGTACCATTTATCCAAAGAAGAAAAATATTCTATGTAGTTTCCAGTATCCTGATAAGCATTTCGGTACTTTCAGTGGTATTCAAAGGAATGAACTACTCCATCGACTTCAAGGGAGGCCGGACCTATGTGGTTCGTTTGAACAATGATGTAATGGTTGAAGAAGTAGCCAAACAATTGGCAACAGAATTTGGGAATGCACCTGAGGTAAAAACCTTTGGTTCTAACAACCAGGTTCGTATTACCACGGATTTCCGCATTGCAGAGGCAACAGAGGCCGTAGACAATGAAGTTGAAGCAAAACTTTACAATGGGATGAAACCTTATCTTGGTTCGGATGTAACCCTGGATAAGTTCCTTACTGACTACAAAATGAGTTCCCAAAAAGTGGGGCCAACCATTTCTGACGACATTAAAAAAGATGCTGTCTTATCGGTTTTCTTTGCCTTGATGATCATCTTCCTGTACATCGCCGTCCGTTTCAGAAACTGGCAGTTTGGGTTTGGTGCTCTTGCATCACTGGCGCATGACGTAATAGTCGTCATAGGTTTGTATTCTCTGCTTGACGGATTGCTATCATTCTCTCTTGCCGTGGATATGTCATTTATCGCAGCAGTACTGACTATCATCGGTTACTCCATTAATGACACCGTAATTGTCTTTGACCGAATCCGTGAATATATGCACCTGCATCCGAAACAAGATCCTGAGAAAACCTACAACGATGCCATGAACAGCACGCTTCGACGTACCTTCAGTACTTCGCTGACAGTTTTGGTTGTATTGTTTGCCATCTTTCTCTTCGGCGGAATTGCCATCAAGGGATTTGTTTTTGCCTTGTTGTTCGGTATCATGTTTGGAACTTATTCTTCCATCTTTGTGGCAACACCAATCGCTTATGATACTTTGTTGATGAAACAC
>CAIRSO010000818.1 GCA_903881215.1 uncultured Bacteroidia bacterium | reverse complement strand
TTTGCTAATGTGCTAATTTGAAATTGCGCTAATGTGAAATTGTGACGAATTGAAAAATAGGATCATTTTAAAAAAAGTAAAGTGTTATATTTGATCCACAAAATAAAGATAATATCATTTTTCCATTAGCACATTAGCACATTATTCTCCCATTAGCAAATTAGCACATTAGCACATTAGCACATTAGCACATTTTCTTACCATGAAAACACCAAAATTCCTAATCTGCACAGATCCGCTCAATGAAGAGTCGGCCGAAATGATCCTTCACTCACAACGTCCGAGATTTCTGGCGCAGGTGACTCCCATCACTTTCCCTGAAATCGAAAACAGACCAGAAGCACAGTTTGCAGATGCACTGTATGTCAATGCAGATGGCGTTATGGAGATTTACCGGATCTCAGTATCGGATATTTACGACCGTACAGAAGCGGAAGACATTCTGGATGAACTCTTCCCGGCTACGGACTACTTTTGCAAATACCTTCAGATGATGGAAAAGGAAGAAGGCCTGACGCCAGGTTTTCCTGTGAAGGACTTCAATCCTGAGTTGCCCGGATTGAAAATTTTGCATGCACCAGATTTGTGGACAGTCGTGTACAATGGAATGGTCGCAGAATTTGGAACAGAAGAAGAAATGGATGATTTTTTAGAAGTCGATCTAAACATCGAAACCGAGTTACTCGACAAAGGTGTCATCAATCAGTTCGACTAACTTTATTGCCCCCTTTTCCAAAAAGATATTTCGAAAGCGGATATCCAACAACTGACAATAGGATAATCAGGGTACCCAGATAGAATCCGGAAGTCATCTTTTCGGTCTCTCCAAAAATAAAGAAGGCCATCAAAATCCCGTAAACCGGTTCGAGATTGATAGTGAGTGTCACTGTGAATGCTGACAGATGCTTCATCACGTCTACCTGGACTGTATGGGCAAATGCCGTGCATACTGTGGCTAACAGCACCAAAAGTAAAAAGTCGGAAAGGGAGGGAAGAGCGGAGGGCACAACGATCCCTCTTCCTGATGCAGTTATATAAAGGCTAAGACCAAGCAATCCGCCGATCATCTCATAAAAACTAATTTTGATGGCAGTATGTTTGGCCACCAATTTCTTGTTCAGCACCGTAAATAATCCGGCCAGGAAAGCAGATAACAAGGCAACCATGATCCCCAGTGCAAAATGAGTTTCAAATTTGAAGATCAGGTAAAGACCGGCAATGATGATCAGTCCCGTTAGTACCTCATAGAAATTGATGCGTTTCCGTTGGAAAAAAGGTTCCTGAAAACTCGTAAACAAGGTGGTTGTTGCAAAACAGCCAAGCGTCACCGATATATTGGATAGTTTGATTGCACCATAAAAAGTAACCCAATGGAGGGCAATGATCATTCCGACTCCGAAAAATGCCAGGAGCTCCTTCCTGGTTACATCGAGTGGCTCTCCTTTGATTTTCAGATATACGAACAGCGTAATAATGGCCAGAAACATCCGATACCATACCAGTTCCAGGGCTGGCATCTCAATCAGTTTTCCCAGAATGGCAGTAAACCCATAAATGAGAACGATCAGATGTAGTTTCAAATAGGTTGTGAGCAGCTCTTTTCTCAAAATGACGTTAGTTTTTCCTCCAAAAATAGCATCGTTTAAGATATATATTAACTTTGTTGCAGCTTTTTATTTTTAAGTAAAAGTACCAAACAGCCAATACAAACTACCATGGTTTTAGACAGGATTGAAAATGCGGATCGTTACCTTTCCATGGGTGATGGAATTGCCAAGGCACTCAGATACATTCAGAACAACAACCTTACCGGTGTTAAACCCGGACGTTATGAACTGGACAATGACCGATTGGTGATGATGGTTTTCGAATTCGATAGCACCAACCTGAATGAGTGCAGACTGGAAGGCCATCGTAAGTACATCGACCTGCAGTATTGGGTAGCCGGATCCGAGTTGATGGGGCATGATGTGTTACACAACCAGCCTGTTTTGGAAGAGTACAACGAAAAAACTGACTGCGCCTTTTACACCTGCATCGCCTCCTACTCAAGGGTTTTGCCGGAAATGTTTGTCATTTACTATCCATCCGACCTGCACACTGCTGTTTCTGATCCACTATCGGATTCAAGTGTGAAAAAAATCGTTTTCAAGATTCTGGTCGAAGCTTAATCGCTTTCATTGCACGGCAGAGTTGCTCCATGGTTTCGACTTCCGTGGAGGTGTTCCCGTATGCTATATTCCAGCCTTTGGGGGACTGGGAGACGAGGAGACTGGGGGACTGGGGGACTGGGAGACTAGGGGACTGGGAGACTGGGAGACTGGGGGACTGGGGGACTGGGAGACTGGGGGACTGGGGGACTGGAGAACGTACTTGGAATAATAATATGTAAATGAATATCAAGTATATAGAAGAAAAGACTTTTGACAAAATCAATTTCACAATAGATCCGCTTTTAAAGGGAGAATATGAGAATTGCAAATTCAATGATTGTGATTTGTCAAATTGTGATCTTTCAGGTTACAGTTTTGCTGATTGCATTTTTACCGGATGCAATGTCAGTTTGGCAAAAATCTCTCACACCGCATTCAGAGAGGTCAAATTCAAAGGATGCAAATTGCTCGGACTCCACTTTGAAAACTGCAACTCATTTCTTTTTTCAATTTATTTTGATAATTGCACGCTGAACCTTTCCTCTTTTTACAAATTAAACTTAAAACGAACCAGTTTCAAGGATTGCTCCTTGCATGAGGTCGACTTTACTGAGGCAGATCTGAGTGGAGTAGTTTTTGTCAACTGCGATTTGGCCGGGGCGATTTTCGAGAATACCAACCTGGAGAAATGTGATTTCAGAAATGCTTTCAACTATTCAATGGATCCTGAAGTAAACCGAATTAAAAAAGCTAAATTTTCACTTCCCGGAATAAAAGGATTGCTGGAAAAATATCAGATTGACATAGAATGATGTAGAAACTTTATAAATTTAAGGTGGTAATTACCCTTTTGTTAATTTCAAAATTTTTCAATTATGGGAACATCATCGATTTATGTTATCGTCGCCATCGTTTCTCTTGCCATTATTTTTATTTTTACATTCCTGATTTCACCCGGAAAGAGGAGGTCAAAATTGACTCCACTTGCAAGTATTGCTTTTGTCTTAATCATCGCCGGTATTTTTTTGAGTGAAAAAGATGCAATTGGATATGGCATTTTCGCCATTGGAATTGTATTCGCAGTAATTGACATCATCCAAAAAGCACGAAAGAAAGAATAATAGCAGCTATTCAATAACCTGAACCTCGCGTTCAAAAGTTACCTCAAATTTTTCTAAAACATCCCGTTGAATAGCTTGGGAGAGTTCCAATATTTCCATTCCGGAAGCCCCGTTAAGGTTGACAAGGACCAATGCCTGCCGTTCGTGCACCGCAGCTCTGCCCAATTTTCGTCCTTTCCAGCCAGCCTGTTCGATTAAAAAACCGGCTCCAACTTTTACAAATCCGGTTGAGAATGGATAAACCGGCAAGCCGGGAAGTTGCTTGGCAAGTTCTGCTGCCTTCCCTTCAGCCAAAACCGGATTCTTAAAAAAACTGCCTGCATTGCCCAAATTTTTCGGATCAGGAAGTTTGGACTGACGAA
>CAIRSO010000817.1 GCA_903881215.1 uncultured Bacteroidia bacterium | reverse complement strand
TTCTGGAGTCCAGAAACGTGCTTGGGCATTCCCCCTGTTTTAATTTATGCTGATTTGATGAGTAGTGGAAGCGATCGTAACATAGAAACCGCAAATATGATCTTGAAGAATGAGCTACAATATATCAAGTGAAAATTTCAGCAATCCCTTATTAAAGGAGTTGCTTGAGAAATTAACAGTCTTTTTTGACTCAATAGAATCAGAGTTTTATGTGATTGGCGCCACTGCGCGTGATATCATTCTTAGTGGTATACATAAGCAGGTTGCTGCCCGGAAAACCAATGACCTGGATATTGCAATTGCAATTCCCGATTGGTCAAAATTTCAGGACATTTCAGAGAGCTTGTGTAAAATTGAGGGTTTTGAGAAATCGAAGATGGAAGGACAGCGATTTTTCTACAAGACCCATTATCAATTGGATATAGTCCCTTTCGGGGAAATTGCCAAAGCCGATAAAATGATCTACTGGCCACCTGAAGAAAATCAGGCAATGTCTGTCTCAGGGTTTACAGATGTGGTAAAGCATGCTCTTGAAATTTCAGTGGATGATAGCTTCGTAATTCATGTGGCTACTTTACCGGGAATTTTCATTCTCAAATTAAATGCATGGAGTAACCGGAATGTCGAAACCAACAGAGATGCCGATGATATGGCTTTTATTATCTCTACCTATCTCGAAATCAATGAGCAACGTGTGGTAGACGAGAACTATGACCTATATGAGGACGACAATTTTACAACCTTTAATGCCGGGGCTGCTTTGCTGGGAAGGGATATGAAAGTAATCCTACAACCAAACGCCGAAATTTTAGATGAATTTGTTGGCATTCTCAGCACTGAAGTAGATCTGATGGAAGACAGCAAATTGATTAACCAGATGATGGAAACCCACGCATTTCTGAAATATGAAGAAGTATACAATGGCCTGCTTTCAATAACAACCGAATTAAATAAATAATTAATGTCGGACGTATATTCATTTTCTGCCAAAGGGAAAAGGGGAAACAACGAAGACTTTATCTTTACTCAACAGCTTTCACCTGATTGTTCATTACATCTGGTTGCTGATGGAATGGGTGGATACTCTTATGGTGAACTTGCATCCTCTTTGGCCTGCGTATCCATTGCAGAATACATGATCTCAAGCATTGGCAAGGCTAATGCCCAACAACTAATTGCTCAATCTGTGGATTTTGCCAATATAAATATCAAAGCGAAGCGGAAGCAACTTGCCACCAAAATGGGTACAACCATTGCTGGAATTTTTATTGAAGGAAGCATGGCCTACTTCTTCTGGCTTGGAGATGTCCGTATCTACTTATTTCGGAATAGCGAGATAATTTTCCAATCTGAGGATCACTCCTTTATAAATGAAATGAAGTGGAAAGAGGTCATTTCTACAAAAGAAATTGAAAGATACGGTAACATTGTCACACAATCTCTTTCCGGAAACTCTTTGGGAAAGGAGTGCCCCATTGTTGAATTACCTCTTTGGCCGGATGATGAATTATTAATCTGTTCCGATGGACTGTGGCGAAATTTTCATGTTCCGTCCTTGGTAGGTTTAACTAAAGACTCAATGAATGACCAGCTAATCACATTTGAAAATAGCATGGAGGACAATTACTCGGTTATAAGAATTTTAACTTAATTTTTTTGGATCCTATTAAAGCACTGATCGAATTGGAGTAAAAAACAAACCATTAGCGGGTTCAATGGGATCATTCAAACGATCGCGACTGCACAGAAGAAAGTATCCAGAGCAAAATCATTTGGATCCCCTTGTGAGCTTCAATTCAGAAACCTATGAAAAATTTTGGAGCTGGTTCTGATTTACCAGGCATCGCAATTGAATGCCAAAACTACAGATGGGGAGGAGAATACTTCCAAAGAATTTACCGTACTGATTATCAGGTGGATGATCGATGAACTTAAAGCCATGGGATGCGTCTTCATTTTCATTGGAGCCAACATTGATGTGGAAAGGGTGGCGGCTCAAAACTCTGGGCAGAAGAAATAAAAACAGAAAAGCCTGCTAAATCACCCGCTGCAAAAGCGCCAAGAAAACAAAAAGAAATTTTGGAGCCGGTCACTGGAGACGATCTTCCTTTCTAAGGGAAAAAGAACCTTGTTGAGCAAGGTTTTTTTATGGTCGCTATTTTAACCCCATCTGATAAATAAGCTGTTACACTCAAATTACGGTGCGAAGTTATTGATCGCCAGGACGGAAAAGTAAAGGGCCGTGCGGCTGCTGTAGGTTTAAGTTCCTGGTGCAGCACCCTCCGGCACTTCGTGCTAGTTCACTTTCTCTTTTCTCCCTATTCTCCTGGGGATGAAACTGACATTCGCCCTTGACAGAATCCGCCCGGCTCAATCTGGTTTGCCCGAAATTTAATTATAACCGGCGAGCCAGAAGCCATAATAAAGTCCGCAAGGCAGCGGCATAAATACCATGAGTAAATCAAATGTTGCTGAGAAGTTTGTAGTAGTTCCTGAAGTAGTTGCTGAAGTTTCCGCTCCGGCGGTAATGACAATTGTCAAAGAAGAGCCGGTAGAGGTAAGAAAACTCACCCTGGATGAGAAGATCCAGAAGGTTGAAGATCTCTCCCTGATGATCGACCGTTGGAGAACACTCTCTGACTCCAGAAGAAAGCTGCAGACCTTTCAGATCGGAGCTGACTCACTAAGCTCAACCATTCTGCTGAAGGATGGTGCCGGGAATGAATTCAGGACTTCAAACTCAACTGTCATATCCTCGGTGATTGATGAAATGAAACGTACCCTGGATGTGAAAGTCCGAGAAGTGGAAGAACAAATTAACCTTTGAAATTAGGGAGCCGCTGGCTCCCTTTTTTTGTTCGTTTCGGAAGCTAATGCTATGATTCTTTCAGATCAAATCAATGGCAACCCGGCTACAATCACGGGAATCGGATCCAGAAAATACCATCCGGTAAAATAGTTACCCACTTATTACATATTATTTGATTACCGTTTTTTCCCTTCTGTTCGGATTAAGGTGATTCAACCTTTGGAGATGATAGAGAAAATCAAGATGGAGCATATAGTGGCAATTAAACAATATGACCAAAAATAAATAAGAGGATGATAATTTTAATTCCAAAATTCCCTCAGTTTTAAAAAAATAAACGCTACTTTTAAATGTGTAAAGAATCTGACCATCGGAACCTATTAAAGAACAATTTATCATTTCAACGCTTGATTT
>CAIRSO010000816.1 GCA_903881215.1 uncultured Bacteroidia bacterium | reverse complement strand
GAGAAAGAAAAAACCTTCTTGAAATATAAGAATGCAATTGATCAGCTTTTAACAAATCAATTAGCTAAATAGCGAATAAGGTATTATTAAGAATGTTCAAATTATTATTAATCAATTACCTATGACTAAGACCAAGATTCAAATACGATCTTTCAATCTGGTATATTTACTCTTATTTATTTGCATACTCCTAATGTGTTGTTGCCAAACAAGGCAAGCTAGCAATAGAACTATATCTGAAGAGCAAATGCGCAAATCTGCCATCATCTCAGGGAAGATCATCAACAGGGAGGTGTATCCGAATACGAAAGAAATAGAGTTGATTATTCCTGATTTTGAGGGAAATGGAACAGATATCTTTTCAGAAATAAATGAAAAGGGCGAGTTTCGATTTGAGTTCTTTCCAAAAACGAAAAGAGAAATCAAGCTTATCCCGATAGAAGAAATGCTTGTTATTGGTCCGGGAGACAGCTTGTATGTTGAAAAAGATTTTAAAGATATCGGAAGTGTCAGGTATGCCGGAGACGGCGCAGCATTGAATGCCCAGATCAGCAAATTCGGCAAGTTCTTCTTGCGGGGCTATGGTTCTGATTTCAAAATGCCATACAAGGAATTTCAGCAATATTGCATCGCCGAAAGGGAAAAATATTATGTGAAACTAAAGGAATTTCAGCAAAGTCAAAATATTGCGAATGAGTTTGTTAGCTGGATAACAAGTAAAATTGAATTGCAATATTCTCAAGCCTTGTTGGATTACCCATGGTACCATTTTCGAAGGACAAAAGAAATACTCACAGACTCAACAGAATATTACGCATTTGTCGATAAGGTACCGAAGCTATTTAACAGCGAGATAATTGCCTCAGAAAATTTCAAAATTGCCTACCAACTTTTGCGGCCGGAGCTTAAAATATTACGGCAAAAATACGCTGAAAATATAGCGAAGAAAGATACATCCGTTAATAATCTGATGGAAAAAGATTTGATTTCGTCAACCGATACCAGTTATTTGTCTCAGTTCAAGTTGACTGCTTTTTTTGCCAACACGCTGAACTCGCATTTAACTGTTCCATTTGACCGAAACCGCATGCAAATTGAAGCGAAGATCACCGATCCATTTCTAAGAATTACTTTGATGGATTATTTTGAAAAGGTCAATTCGTACAATAAAAATCCGAAAGTTATTTCTGACGCATTGTTGGGAAATTCGGGCAATGTTGAAATGAATAATGGCATTGCACTCAATCAACCTGAAGGTAAAAACCTTGTTAAAGAAATTATTGACGGGAATCCCAACAAGGTGATCTACATCGACATTTGGTCAATGGGATGCCCACCTTGCCTGACCAATATGCCATATTCCAAAAAATTAATGAAGGAGTTTGAAGGAAAGCCCGTCGAATTTGTATTTATCAATTTGGACAAGGATATTGAAGCCTGGCAAAAAAAAATAAAAGAACTTGAATTAGGAGGGAAACATTACCGTTGTGATCCGGCAGAAGCCAGGGTTTTTCTCAAAAGATTTAATTATCCGGGCGTTCCATTCCAATTACTGGTCAACAAAAAGGGAGTGATCGTAGATTATGGGTATCACGTTGTACCCCAGAATTTATATACCAAACAGGCAATTGAAAGATTGCTGGCGGAATAGAATTAAGTGCAGATATACTTAAAAATCTTCATGTTAGATCCAATTAACTATATTTAACAGTTTAATAACTAGTAAATATAGTTGATAAACTAAAATAAATAGTTATACTTGTTGAAAATTAGTATAACTATGAAGCATCTGACAAACAGGGAAGAGGAGATCATGGAGCTTTTTTGGCAAAAGGGGCCCTCGTACGTGAAGGAGATCGTTGATGAATTGCCCGAACCCAAGCCACATTACAATACCATCTCAACCATTGTCCGCGGGCTGGAGGAGAAAGGCTTTATAGGTCATGAGCAGTTTGGTAATACCTACCGCTACGTGGCAATTATCTCCCGGGAGGAGTTTAGCAAGAATACCCTCCAGAACATGGTGGGCAAGTATTTCAACAAATCATACGCATCGGTCGTATCGATGTTTGTGGAGGAGGAGAATATCTCCCTCGAGGAGATCAAAGAGCTGATCAATCAGGCGAAAACCTCCAAAAGCAAAGGCCATGAGTGACTTCCTGAACTATCTCCTCAAATCGACACTTTGCCTCAGTCTGCTCTACCTGTTGTTCCGGGCAGTGATGCGAAAAGAGCGTTTTTTCGCGCTGAACAGGATGCTGTTACTTGCGATTGTCGTAGCCTCTTCAGTGATCCCGCTGCTGTATTCGCCAGCCTTCTACCAGTCGCCAGTTCAGGTAGATTTATTGCCGGTTTTTGCTCCCGCTGAAACCGCTCCGGTAGTATTGGCCGATTTGGCAACAGAAACTACCGTTGAAAAAGCTACCATCGCAGGACCGGAAATGGACAAATTCAGCAAGAGTCCGGCAATCACTTTGAGCCAATTGACCCAATACCTTTACTTGACCGGATTGGTACTTTCTTTTCTCATCCTACTGCAAGGTTTACTAACGATCCTGATGCTTTTCAGGAAGGCAAAGTCCATCAAAATGGATGGCTGCCGTTTGCTGGTTATTGACAGGGAGGTTCCGGCCTTCTCTTTCGGCCGACTGGTTGTCCTCTCTCAACATGATTACGACGAACACCGGAAGACACTGCTTGCCCATGAGCAGGCGCATATCCGGCTGAACCACTTCTTTGACCTGCTTCTGCTAGAAGCCGTCAAAATTTTGCACTGGTTCAATCCGGTGATATACTTGATGGCAAAGGATCTGAAGGAGATCCACGAGTTTCAGGCCGACGATTACACCCTTACCAATGGCATCGATGCAACCCAATATCAATTGTTGATCATTCAAAAAGGAGTTGGATCCCAAAAGTTTGCATTGGCGAACAGTTTCAACCATTGTCAAATAAAAAACCGTATTACCATGATGAACAAACAAAAATCCAGTAAAGCATGGAGTTGGAAAGTGGCGATCTTCCTACCATTGCTGGCATTGCTGCTGATGGCTTTCGGCAGAAAGGTGGAGAGTGGAACTCCGGTAAGTGCAGGATTATCTTATTTCGGGCAGGTTGTTTCAAGGGATTCGACCAAGCAGTGGAGTGAATCGAATTTTCTAACCCTGGATGCGCTTAACTTGTTGATCAAAATGGGGAAAACTCCCAAATGGACGGATCCTCTATTAGCCTCTTTTAAGCAGAATAACAAATGGGTAACTGTGAAGCAAGATTACTTCAATGGCTTTGTATTTTGTGAATTTCAAATCGATTCAAGATCACAACTATGGATGAGAGACCATACTAAATTATTGGATTGGAATGAACTACATGATAGTATCAGACCCTATGTTGATTATGAAGTTGCGAACAATTTGTCCCGACCCTACTTTCATCAAGCTATGATCAATGGAGTGGCTAAGATGTCACCGCAGTGCTTTTTTACCATTCTTAGTGACAAAAGCACGCCATTGGTGGATTATCAGAAATTTTTGAATACAATAGGGAATACAATCCTGGAGGTCAGAGAGAAATATTCATTGGAGATTTTTAAGATTGAATATTCAAAGCTTAGGTCAAATCAAAAAGAGCAAATTGACATTATGGTTCCATTGATGGGCCGGTTTATTAAAACGCCTCAGTTAAGACAGGAACCAAAAATTAAGAAGGATTCACTTTATGCCGGATCGAAAATAGCGGTAGAAAAGGCGAATACGCATGATTCTATAAAACCTAAATTGTACGTGGTTAATGGATTAATAACTGACCAAAGAAGAGCAAAATATTTTATGGAAGTCGGTGTTGAGTCAATAACTTTATTGAATGGGAAAGATGCCACTGATAAATATGGGGAGAAAGCTAAAAATGGGGTGATGGAAATTACAACAAAAGGGAAAGTCAAACTATCAGCGGGAAATGGTAATGTTGTAGTAGAAGTAAATGAATACTCCGACAATCATAAAATGGAATTGCACAACAACAATATCATTGACGAGATGCCTGAATTTAAAGGAGGTATGAAAGAATTAATGATATTTATTTCTGGTAGCATTAAGTATCCTGAGAAGGCTCAAGCTGACAAAACCCAGGGAAATGTGGAGGTAAACTTTGTCATCAACCGCGATGGAAAAGTTGGGAATGTAAGAATTGCAAATGCAGTTGACACTTCACTTGATGCGGAGGCAATCCGGGTGATCAGCTCTATGCCTGACTGGAATTCTGGCAAGCAAAGTGGTGAACCAGTGGATGTTTCTTTTACAATCCCAATTCAGTTTGCAATAAAATAGATAAAAGCAAAAGCTGCCGGCCTGGTGCGTCTCCATTGCCGGTAGCTCTATCATTGCCTAATGATCCATTTTGACAGACCTGTCAATTACAAACGATTAAAGCTAATTGAAAATGTTAACGCTGTTTTTTGTAACTTTGAAATAGAAATGCCAACAATTCTATTAATTGCAGGGTGGAGATTATACTTCTGGGCAAATGAGAAGAATGAACCAATACACATACATGCTGAAAAAGGTGATATGGAATGTAAATTTTGGTTGGATATTGAAAATTTTGAAATTATGACAGCTTTGGAATACAACTTGACACCTCAGGCAAGGCGTGAAATTAAAAAGATCATCTATGAGCATTTTGATTACATCGTAGCAGAATGGAGTAAATTTTTTAAAGATTAGCTAATTATGGAAAAGGCATACGACATATCGCAAGTTGTTTTTGAAAAGGATTATTTAATATTATCCATAGATAATCAGATAGTTAAAATAAAATTGTCTGAAATTTCAGAGAAGCTTTCAAATGCAACTGAGCAAGAAAGAAATGACTTTAAAGTATCGCCATCCGGTTATGGAATACATTGGAGATTGCTAGATGAAGATTTGTCAATCAATGGGTTATTAAGAAAATTGTAATTTTTCAGGTTCAGAAAAATTATATTGCGATGATTCCAAACATAGAGCTGCCAAATTTGGTGCGTCTCCATAGCCATTAACTCTATCATTGTCAAATGTTGCTTTGCTTCAACCGGTCAAATCAATAACCTAAACCACCAAAAGCAACAATTGATTGAAAAATAGCTTGCAAAAAAGTGAGAAAAACACTGTTATGTAGTGCAAAAAATTCAAGCATACTTGAAAAAATATTAATAATCAGAAAAGATTCAATTGCACTTCATTGACAGATCGCTCCTCCGGAGCTTTCGATTTTATCTGCAATGGTTTTCTACAAACAGTATACCCCTCCGGGGTGATATTTGAGCTAATCACTTGTTTAAGAGGAAGTTTTCACACCAAGTGAATCTGCCAGATGGCTAAAGGCTTTGGATTAGCTTTTCTTCAATGACCAATAGCCGTAAAAAAAGCTACTATCTGTTAATTCAATTCGTTTCCTTTGGGTAACCAGGCAACTACTTTTGACATTCCTGCATCTAAGGATTATAGCGGCTCAAGCAAAACTGTGAATCCGTTTTCAGCCGGCATAAAAATTAGCAAATGAGGATATTCCTGAGCGTCATGCTCTTTTACAAGAAAATTGCAATCCCTGCTTTCATCTTGTCGATGTTACTTGGAATATTGTCTTACGCAATATCAGGCGAAGTTTCATTTTTAATTGTTGCCATCTCCTACGTATTGCTTTCAGTACTTTTTCATT
>CAIRSO010000815.1 GCA_903881215.1 uncultured Bacteroidia bacterium | reverse complement strand
GCAAGATTTATACGAAAAACTGGCTGAGCCATTCAGAGCTCATGAAAGGAGCTACCATTGTCTGCAAGATGGGTGACCTTCCTAACAAAGAGCGAGGAACGAAAGAAGAAGATCTGCCTTATTCCTTCTCCAAAGAAAAAAAGTAAGAGACTATTTACAAGTTTTGCCGCTTCAATAATGATAAAAATGACACTTCATCCAAAATCGGATAAAGCCAAAAGTTGAGTATATTTACTTCCCAATAACTACTACTTATGATATCTTTCTCTGCACAAAAGCTCCTGTTATTACTGGGTTTTTGCCTGTTCTTACACGCTGGCATCTTCGCAAAAACAGAACTTCAGGATAACAAGGGAAATTTATTAAGCACCTTGCGAAAAGGCTTTGTTACTCCTCCTGATTCTGTCCGACCAGGTGTATATTGGTATTTCATGGATGGGAATATCTCCAGAAAGGGGATGACAGAAGATCTTGAAGCGATGAAAAAAGCCGGAATTGGCAGTGTCATCTTTCTGGAAGTCAACGTTGGCATTCCCAGAGGTCCGGTTACTTTTTTAAGTGAAGAATGGCAGGATCTTTTTAAACATGCGGTTAAAGAGGCAGAGCGTTTGGGTATTACGCTGACAATGGGCTCAGGCCCGGGTTGGGCCGGTAGCGGAGGGCCATGGGTTGAGCCTTCCCAATCTATGCAACATCTGGTAAACGCAGACACACTGGTCAGAGGACCCTTCAAATTCAATTCATTTTTGGCAGTTCCTAAACCTAAAAAGCCCTATTTTGGTTATGGCGCCCTTACGGATTCACTAAGAAAACAATGGGAAAAATACTACCGTGATGTTGCTGTTCTTGCATTTCCTACACCTTCAAAACTTGAAGTAATTTCAGATATCGATGAAAAAGCACTGTATTACCGTGCTCCCTATTCTTCTGTAAAAGGAGTAAAATCCTTCTTGCCGGCCCTTCTGAATTATCCAAAAACTATACCAGGATCTGCAATTCAAAAGGACAGTATTCTGGATATCACCAGTTTTCTTCAGCCAGATGGAACCCTGAACTGGAATGTTCCTTCCGGCAACTGGACCATCCGGCGTCTTGGACTTCGCAACAATGGTGCTGTTACCCGCCCTGCACCTCAGCCCGGATTAGGTTTCGAATGTGACAAGATGGATACAACGGCTTTCAACCAGCATTACGAGGCTTTTATTGGAAAGCTACTGCAAAAAACCGGAGGAAGGAATCCTGCCTCTACGGGTGGCTGGAACATGATCCACTTTGACAGCTGGGAGATGGGAGCGCAAAACTGGACAGCCAATTTTCGCAAAGAATTTCAGCAACGGCGCAAATATGATCTTCTGCCATATCTTCCTGCCTATTCCGGTACAATTGTTGGATCGCGCGAGATTAGCGAACGATTTTTATGGGATATCCGCCAAACAGCTCAAGAACTTGTCATTGAAAATCATGCCCGCCATTTCAAAAAGCTGGGACAGCGAAGTGGCCTCAGGCTCTCTATCGAACCTTACGACATGAATCCAACCGCCGACCTTGAATTTGGTGCAGTGGCAGATGTACCCATGTGCGAATTCTGGAGCAAAGGCTTCGGCTACAACACCTCTTTCAGTTGCATTGAAGCAGCATCGATTGCTCATGTGTTGGGTAAACCTGTCGTTCAGGCGGAAGCCTTTACTGCAGAGAAATCGGAGGGTTGGAAACTTTATCCCGGTGCTATCAAAGACCAGGGTGACTGGGCTTTTGCGACTGGAGTCAACAAATTCTTCTATCATACTTTTGCCCACCAGCCACTCCGGGATGAACTCAAACCAGGCATGACGATGGGGCCATATGGTGTTCACTGGGACAGGAATCAAACCTGGTGGTCCATGTCATTGGCTTACCACACTTACGTCGCACGCTGCTCTTACGTTTTGCAACAAGGTAAAAATGTGGCCGATATTTTATACCTGACACCCGAAGGTGCACCGCATGTATTCCGTCCGCCGCTCTCTGCCACGGTTGGAAACGATACGCTTCCTGATCGCCGGGGCTACAATTTTGATGGATGCTCACCCGGAATGCTTTTGAAAGCCTCCGTGAAAGACCACAAAATTGTATTCCCTAACGGAGGAAGTTATCATTTATTGGTTTTGCCCCAAATTGAAACAATGACGCCAAAACTCCTTGGCAAAATTGAGACTTTGGTTAAAGCAGGAGCCTATGTTGTTGGAATTCCTCCAAAAAAATCTCCCAGTCTCGTCAATTATCCGGCTTGTGATGCAAATGTTGCCTCTACGGCACTGAAACTGTGGAACAACGATAAATCTTCAGGAGATTTTCAAGGTAATTCGTATGGTTTAGGTAAAATATTCCGAACTGCTCATTCCACAGTCGTAGATTCTACAAGACCTTATCCCGCTTATGATGCGACATCTCTAATTCTAAAGCATCTTAATATACCGGAAGATTTCAGTTCGGACGGGCCTGTCAGATATGCTCATCGTACTTCACCAGGTCTGGAAATTTATTTTGTGGCCAATCGATCAGATGCAATTATAAATACCGATTGTCGGTTCAGGGGAGGACATGGAGCCCCCGAATTGTGGAATCCTCTGACAGGGGAATCCAGAATTTTGACTGAATATTCCTCAAGCGGAGAATATACATCTATTCCTATCCGGTTCGAGGCTCACCAAAGCTTCTTCGTGGTGTTTAGTAGGGAAAAGCAAAGCCCGACATCGTCCGGACAATCCGGGAAGAACTTTCCCTCCAGGAAGAAGATTTTGAACCTGGACGGTCCATGGAAACTCTCTTTCGATCCCCGATGGGGCGGGCCGGGCGAAATCAAATTTGAACAGCTTGTGGATTGGTCCAAACGACCGGAACCAGGTATTAAATTCTATTCCGGTACAGTTACCTACCAGAAGACATTCACCCTTCCAGATGATATAGCCGAAAAATCTACTCCTTTATTTATTAGTTTGGGAGAAGTATACAATCTGGCAGAAGTCAGCTTAAATGGAGTAAAAATTGGAACACTCTGGACTTCCCCTTGGAGCCTTGAAATAACGAAAGCAATCAAGAAAGGGAGTAATTCACTGGAAATTAAAGTTGTCAATTTATGGCCCAACCG
>CAIRSO010000814.1 GCA_903881215.1 uncultured Bacteroidia bacterium | reverse complement strand
CACTGGTTGATACTGGTTGTCGAAAATCCTGGCGGATTTCCTGGCGTGTTTTTATACTCCTCGCCTGCACTTATTACAGGAGGATTTGTCTTCCGATAATCAACCCTCCTTCTAGTTGTTGCATGGAAGAAAAGAAAATCAAAACAATTTATCGTTACTTTTGCTTAAGAAGGGCCTCGAAGAAAGAGGTATTAAGGAGAAGAGGCTCGGAAAGGAATGATAGATGAAGAGAAAAATGCTATATACAGAATGACGGCAGATTTACAGGAACTTGTTTCGTTAATAGGTGAAACTCAACAATATTTCAAGCTTCAGGCAAGTAAGCAGGTAGATACCGCATTGACCTTACGTAATTGGTTAATTGGGTATTATATTGCAGAATATGAGTTAAATGGTGCTGACAGAGCAGAATATGGGGCGAAATTAATAGACAGGTTATCGAAACAATTAAGTGCAAAACAGCTTAGAGGATTTTCTCCCATATCTTTAAGATTGTACCGTTCATTTTATTTAGCGTATCCCCAAATTCAACAGTCACTGACTGTTAAATCATACATGACAGATTTTCAGCATTTTGGCATTTTGGCACGATCATCTGAAGAATCGGGTAGTCTAAAAAAGATGGTTGAACGTGGAGTAATATCATCAGAAAATTTAACGCTTCAGCCGATACAGGAAAAATCCCAAATAGATATTGACAAATTAATCAATCACCTCAGTTTTACCCATTTTATCGAACTGTTAAAAGCTGATACAACATTAAAACGCAGCTTTTACGAAATGGAATCAATTAGAAACAACTGGTCCGTGAGAGAGTTGCAACGTGCGATGAACAGCATGCTCTTTGAACGCACAGGTTTGAGTTCCAACAAACAAGCTGTATTAGAAAAATACGGCACCCAGGAAAAATTGTTACCCGAGGATCTGTTCCGGAATCCATACATGCTTGAATTTTTAGGGTTAAAGGAAGAATCAGAATATTCAGAATCTGATTTAGAGCAAGCAATCATTAACCACTTGCAAACATTTTTATTGGAATTGGGGAAGGGCTTTTGCTTTGAAGCCCGTCAAAAACGCCTCACTTTTGACAATAAACATTACCGAATTGATTTGGTATTTTACCACCGGGTCCTTCGATGTAATGTCTTAATAGACTTGAAATTAGGTGAATTCACACATGCAGACGCAGGGCAAATGAATGTGTATCTCAACTATTACAAAACGAACGAAACCAACGAAGGGGATAATCCACCTGTTGGAATCATTTTATGTGCCAGCAAAAATGAGAATCTGGTAAAATATGCTACTACCGGATTACCACAACAGGTGTTTGTTAATAAATACATGCTCAATTTACCCAACGAGGAAGAATTGCGGAGTATCATTGAGCAAGAACAAGAGAAAATAGTAAAATAAGAAGACAGCCAGCTCATAATCTACTTTCCATAACAGAAATGAAAAAACAAGAATCTAAAAGGCCAATGACTACTGAGATGTTTCAAATGGCCAATGCAAAATTGACAGACTATTTACAGAGCCAAAATTTTGGGAGTCTTGAAGAAATAAATGAATTTCTTCAAAAAAACGTCAATGGAAAACGGATTGACCAAGTTGTGCCATTAAAGAAAGGCAGAAAATCAAATATTGAAAAGTCTGAAGATCTGATGTATGAAGCCTATGATAGTTCTCCGAAAAAGGGCTTACAACTGGTTAAGGAAGCATTAAAGTTGAATCCCGATAACGTAAGAGCCATGACCTACCTGGCGGATCATTCAGACAAATTAGAAGAATCACATGAGTTGTACAGACAAGCTGTCCAAATTGGAGCCAAACAGTTGGGAGAAAATTATTTCATTGAAAACAAAGGACATTTTTGGGGGATGCATGAAACCAGGCCATATATGGCTGCCAAATTGGGCTATGCGGACTGTTTATATGCCATAGACAAGACAGAAGAATCAATCAGGGAATATTCAGAAATGCTGGAGTTAAATCCCGGTGATAATCAGGGTGTGCGTTAT
>CAIRSO010000813.1 GCA_903881215.1 uncultured Bacteroidia bacterium | reverse complement strand
TCACTCTAAGTACTCTAAGTACTTCAAGTACTCCAAGTACTCCAAGTACTTCTTACTTCAAAAGCTCCACCGCATTCAGCCTGGCGGCTTCGGTAATAACTTCACCGCTCAGCATCTTGGCAATCTCCGAAATACGGTCGGCCGGAGATAATAATTTTACCTGAGTGATAGTTTCCCTGGCTGTGTCCTCTTTGTAAACCAGATAATGGAGATCCCCTTTGGCTGCAATTTGTGGAAGGTGGGTAATATTTATTACCTGCATATCCCGCGATATTTCCTTCAGGATATTTCCCATTTTATCTGCTATCTCTCCCGAAATACCGGAATCAATCTCATCAAAAAGGATGGTAGGCAATGCTTTAGATTTAGATATCAGGGCCTTGATTGAGAGCATCAGCCTGGAAAGTTCCCCGCCAGATGCAACTTTAGATATCTCATTTAATTCACCATTCTTGTTGGCGGTGAAGAGGAAACTAACCTCATCCCTACCCCATTGAGAGAGAGGTAGTCCGGTTTTGACCTCGACCGTAAACCGGGAATGAGGCATTCCCAGTTGAAATAATTGTTCCTCAACTTTTTGGCTGATCTGTAAGGTTTTGGATAATCTGTTTCTGGTAAGTTGACCTGCCAGTTCAATCAGCTCCTTTTCTTTTTCGACTACTTCATTTTTAAGTGCAGAAAGCAATTCGTCGTTCGAAAAAACCGAGTTTACTTTTTGCTCAAAATCAGTTCGAAGAAGTATCAACTCTTCTTCATTCGCAACATGATGTTTTTGCTGCAAGGTATAAAGTTGATCCAACCGCTCGTTCAAATGAACGATTCTTTTGGGATTGACTTCCATCTTTTCGGATGAAAAAGCAACTTCAGCAGATATATCAGCCAATTCGAGGTAAGCACTGTTCAATCTTTCAACAAAACCTGATGCTTCAGGGTAGAATTTTAGAATTCTGTTCAATAATCCCATCGACTCTTTGACACGAACCAAAGCATTTCCATCCTCTTCCCTCAGAAGATTTGCCACAGCCAGAAATGCTGTTTTGATCTCGTCTGCATGAGTCAACAGGGTAAGTTCCTGTTCAAGATTCTCTTGCTCTCCTATTTGCAGATTGGCTTTTGAAAGTTGATCAAGCTGAAATTGAAAATAATCCAGCTCCTGCCTCATTTGCAAAGCCTTTTCTTCGGCCGTGGTCAATTCAGAAAGGAGTGATTTGTATTTTTTGTACCCGGTTTGATATTCCTTAAGAATAGAAATATTGCCTGAATAGTTGTCCAAAACCATCAATTGAAAAAGTCGGTTTCCCAGTTCAAGACTTTGATGCTGAGAATGAATATCGATCAGGCGGAGACCCATATCCTGAAGCGTTTTCAAAGTCACCGGTGTATCATTGACGAAAGCCCGGGATTTTCCGTTCGAAGTAATCTCCCTCCGGAATATTACCTGCTTGTCGTAATCGAGATCATTTTCAACAAAAAGTGGTTCCAATCCGTACCCGTCAACATCAAATATCCCTTCGACAACGCACTTAATTTCTTTGTTCTTTAAAACAGCTGTATCTGCCCGCTGACCCAAAATCATTGAGAGGGCACCAATCAGAATAGATTTACCTGCACCGGTTTCTCCGGTAATGATGGTCAGGCCGGAGGTAAAATCTACATCCAGCTCCCTGATCAAGGCATAATTTCTAATCTGTAAACGTCGTAACATCTAATTCAAATTTGTATTGAACTGCAAGCTTGTTGGACGGCCACCCCTCGGCCACCCCTCGGCTACGCTCGGGGACCGCTGCGTTTCTCACCCTCCCAGCTGTGCAAAACATTCAGACCGGACGGCCACCCCTCGACTCCGCTCGGGGACCGGTGCGTTTCCCATATTCTCATTTTCCCATCTTCCCACTCTCAACTCTCAGTTCTCAGTTCTCAACTCATAACTCCTCAAAAAACCTTCTGCTGCATAATCTTCTCATACTTCCCCGAATTGGCGGGATCGCATTCGGACAAAACAGTCATGATGCGGCTTTTCTCATCGGTCGAACCTTTGGAAAAAATATTAACAATCTCATCTGACTTTGCATCGAAGAAAATCCTGTTGATATAGGTATCCGGCTTGGCCCGGTAAACTTTCTGCATATTTTTCAACGTTTCTGCAATCTCCCCTCTGCCGATATCCGGTTTTTCCGACATAATATCCAATCCGAGGCGGTGATAACGGTACAATAGATCCCGAAAAGGACTGTATGCCTTGTTGGTCATGTTATCCACCAGCCAGAACCTATTGTAATTACCTTCGAAAGCGCGCCAACCCTTTTCTCTGGAATTTTGTGCTTTGTTGACGATGTCTCTAGCCCGCTGAAAGTAAGGTGAACCTCCCATGGGTGAAAAAGTATCATAATCAAATCCCAAAATCATGTAGGCATAGTAGGCCAAAATGTTAGTCAGCGGATTGGTATTCGATGTTTCGCTGAATTCCAATGGCTGAAATTCAACATATCTGACATCAAAATCATTGTCTTTGATGTTGAGAATCGGAGTCTGGTAGGAAGAGTTGAAGACCGGACGGTTCAACTGAACCTGCATCGTACCTTTGAACTGGTCTGCGCCAATCTGATCGGTGATCTGAATAAAGATGGTACAAATGATCCGTTCATCGTACGAATACTGGTTATCGGTCCATTTTCTGTTGTTCATGAATTCGGAGATATCGTTCCGCATGGTCTGAAAGATCTCCTTGTAGGTGCCTTCAATTCGCGAACTGGATACACTTACGTTGCACTGCAACTCCTGTCCGGAAAGCTGTAAGAGCAAAAAATACGATATAATAGATAGTAGGGTACGGCGCATAATGAATAAAAAGTTTTCTAAAAATAGACAATCTATTTAAATGGCGAAAAGTACCATCAGGCTTATTCCAAAGATAAGGTAAAAAAAATCAGCGAACGAATTTCTGATCCAACTCAATCATTCGGCTGACAATGTCTATTGCCACTTCCCTTTTAGATTTAAGCGGATAGTTGAAGACCTGGCCATCAGCCGTAAGAATTGAAATTTTATTGGTGTCGAATCCGAATCCTGCTCCTTCGTCCTTCAAAGAGTTAACCACAATCATGTCCAGATTTTTCGATTGAAGCTTTGTCCGGGCATTCTCCATTTCGTTCTGACTTTCGAGGGCAAATCCGACCAAAAATTGGTGAGGTTTCTTCAACTTGCCAAGTTCAGCCGCAATGTCTTTGTTGGGACGAAGTTCCAAAACCAGATTTCCTTTGGTACGCTTAATTTTTTCCAGGGAAGGCACCAATGGGGCATAATCGGCCACGGCGGCAGTCATGATAACACCATCGCAAGATTCAAAACATTGCAAACAAGCCTCATACATTTCATCTGCAGATGTCACGTCAATTCTTTGAATGGAAGGATTTTGGGTTGTTAGGTGAACAGGTCCGCAGACCAGGATTACTTTGGCACCAATAGAAGCGAGATGCTCAGCCAGAGCGAATCCCATCTTCCCGGTAGAGTAATTGCCGATGAAACGCACAGGATCGATCTTCTCGTGCGTGGGGCCGGCGGTAATGAGGTAAGTCTTATTCAGGAGTTTTTTTTTTCAGCGAAAAACAATTCGACGGTCGAAAGAATATTATCAGGGTCCTCCATCCGGCCCTTACCAATCAGTCCACTGGCCAGTTCGCCGATGGCAGGCTCGATAATCAGATTGCCAAAAGATCTCAATTTGGCCAGATTCTGTTGCATCGCAGGATGTTCAAACATATCCAGGTCCATGGCAGGAGCTACCATCACCGGACATTTGGCAGAAAGATAAGAGGTTACCACTAGGTTGTCGCACAGGCCATTGGCCATTTTAGCAATGGTTGTGGCAGTAGCCGGGGCAACCAAAAAGAGGTCGGCCCAACGTCCCAAATCGACATGACTATTCCAGGAACCGCTGGATTTGGCGAAAAAATCGCTCAGCACCGGCTTCCCCGAAAGGGTTGAAAATGTAAGTGGGGTAACGAATTCTTTGGCCGCTTCGGTCATCAAAACCTGCACTTCGGCCCCTGCCTTTATCAGTCCCCGCAACAGGTAAACCGCCTTGTAAGCAGCAATGCTGCCCGTTATACAGAGAACAATTTTTTTCCCTTGCAGCGGCATGATGAAGCAATTAAATCAAAGTCGACAAATTATTTCTTCTCCTTGGCAGGATTCCTGTAATAAATCAGACCATCTTTAAACTCTTCGTAAGCGATCAAAACAGGCTTTGAAAGTCTTTCGTAATAACGGGAAATTTCGATTTGTTCGCGGTTTTCGAAAACCTCCTCCAGGTTATCGGTATAAGAGGCAAATTCCTGCAACTTTTGATTCAATTCCTCTTTCACTTCAGCACTGATCTGGTTGGCCCTTTTGGCAATCACCATCAATGATTCATAAATGTTGTCGGTGGTCGAATCCAACTCATCCAAGTTGCGGGGAACAGTGGTTGAAGCTGCTTTTACTTTTCTGTAATCCATAATTACTATATCTTTATTTCCTAATTTTTTGTTTCCTAATTCTCAAATTTTCAAATTTCTCTATTTCCCTACTTCTTAACTTCTTCAATATTCAAATTCTTAACGTCTTCATCTTTCAAATTCATCATCTTCTTTGTGTTGGTAAAAAATCTGTCAGCTTCCTTCCGGAATTTACTGTTTGGAAATTCATCAACGAAAGTATAATATTCGTCCAATTCAGCATTCATGCGTTCACGTTTCTTCTCTTCAATGCTATTTTCACCTAAAAGATATTTTGATTTTAAAAGGTAAAACATCAACTCTTCACGATATTTTGAGTCAGGATACTCTTTTAAACTATTTGTCAAAGAGATAACTGATGCACGGTAATCACCCAGATCATAATATAGCCGTCCGTTCATGTAAGATTTGTATACCAGCTTCTCACGCATCTCATCAATAAGTTTGTTGGCATCTGCCACTCTACTGCTGGATGGAAAAATATTGATAAACAACTGAAGTGCATCGATGGCATCCTGCGTTGTTTTCTGATCCAGGCGTGCAGTTGGGGAATCTAAAAAATAACAATAACCAATCATATACTGAGACTCCTCGCCAAAACTGCTGCGGGGAAATTCCTTGATTAATTGTCTGAAATAGTGGCCAGCCATCAGATAATCCCGCTGACCAAAATTGCTTTTGGCCAGATAATAATATACCTGATCAGCGCGATTGGTACCCCTGTATATATTAATCAACTCGGCATATAGCTGAGACGACTTGGTGAAATCCTTTTTGTCGTAAAACTCCTTTGCCTTTTTGAGTTTGTACTCATAGTCAGTACTCTTGACTATCTTCTGATATTCTCCACAAGATGAGGCGATTAATAAAACGCCTACCACAAAATATGTCCTCAGGTTCCGAATCATGGCGCAAAGATAAGTTTTTTCTCCATTAAATAAATATGGTTCACCTCGTTGGTTACTTAAGAAAGGTTAAATACCATCCCGAATTTGTGTTCATACATTTTGAAATTGACGATTTCATTCAGACTTGTTGAAACACAAAATAATTTTTAGATTTGCAGGCTCTCAAAAATATTTTGCAATACTACATAAAGTTTACTACCGTGGATATATTTGAAAAATTTAAAACTGACAAAGGGAACCTTGGTCAGTACCAGAAAGAGGCACATGGTTATTTTTCCTTTCCAAAATTGGAGGGTGAGATTGGTCCGAGAATGAGATTCCGTGGCAAGGAGGTTCTTAACTGGAGTTTGAACAACTACTGTGGATTGGCTAACCATCCTGAAGTGCGCCAGGCTGACGCTGAAGCTACAGCACAATATGGGTTAGCGTATCCCATGGGTGCACGGATGATGTCTGGTCAGACGAGTAAACACGAAGAGCTTGAAAAACAACTGGCCGCCTTCGAGAGCAAGCCGGACGCTTTCTTGCTTAACTACGGATACCAGGGAATGATCTCCATCATCGATGCCATTTGTGGCAGAAACGATGTGATCGTCTACGATGCAGAAGCACACGCTTGTATTCTGGATGGCGTACGTCTGCATATTGGCAAAAGATTTGTATTTCAACACAACAACATGGACAGTCTGCGCAAACAGCTCGGACACGCAACTTCCCTGGTTCAGAATACCGGCGGAGGCATCCTTGTGATCACAGAAGGTGTATTCGGTATGGCCGGCGACCTTGGTCAACTGGACAAGATTGCCGCAATGAAAAGCGAATTCAGTTTTCGTTTGCTTGTGGATGATGCTCATGGTTTTGGAACCATGGGAGCAACTGGTGCGGGCGTAGGCGAACATTTTGGCGTACAGGATCAGATCGACATGTACTTCGGAACTTTTGCCAAATCGATGGCTGGAATTGGAGCTTTCATTGCCGCCAAAGAGGAGGTTTGTGATTTCCTTCGTTACAATATGCGCTCTCAGACTTTTGCCAAATCTTTGCCCATTGCCATGGTCATTGGATTGCTGAAAAGGCTTGAGCTTATCAAGACTCAACCTCAGATTCGTGAAAATTTGTGGATTATTGTCGAAGCATTGCAAAAAGGCCTGAAGGAGGAAAACTTCGACCTCGGTGTAACAAACTCACCTGTCACTCCTGTTTACTTATCTGGAAGTGTACCTGAAGGAACCAATGTCATCATGGATTTGAGAGAAAACTATAACATCTTCTGCTCTATCGTCATTTATCCGGTTATTCCAAAAGGTCAGTTGTTATTGAGACTGATCCCTACTTCTTCGCATACGCTGGAAGATGTGGAATATACCATCAAAGCATTTTCCGAAGTGCGCAAGAAACTGGAAGCAGGCAAATATGTCGCCTCGAAAATCGCTCAGATTTCATAATTAAATATCCGCATTTAGCGGTCAAAAAAAAGGAAGCCGTCTCACTTTAAAAATGAGACGGCTTCCTTTTTTTGCACTAGTTTCATTTTAATTTTTGTACGTACAGATTCCTGAATTGAATTTTTGAACCTTCTGCCTGCAGTCCGATACTTCCTTTGGTCATGGAACATTTAACTGCGGTGCTTTGTAGTAAACCATTCACTTTTATCTCCACAGTATTTCCTTTGCAGGTAATGTCGTAGCTATTCCATTCGCCAGTCTTATTTTCGTTGGAAGGATTCAGTTTAGCTGCTATAGGCTTAACTTTTTCAGTTCCAATGTAAATACTGTCACCAACTGTTGCTTGTTCGCCGTCAGCATTTACAATAAAATCGCCGGCACTTCCAACTTTCAATTGGGCCTGGTAATGCTTTGGCCATTGCTGGTCGGGACCGTTGGTATGCAGAAATACTCCGCTGTTGGTGGGTTTTTCGGTGTAGCGCCATTCCACATGCAGCATGTAGTTGGAATACTCATTTTTTGTTCGCAGGTATCCCATCGGAACACCTGGCGTTTCAATCACACCATCTTTTACGTAAAAGAATTTCTCTGGAGCCACAGAAGGATCATTTACCCAGATGGTCCACCCTTTCAGGTTTTTGCCATTGAACAAAGATTCTTTCTTTTGAGAAAACCCGGTTAAGGTCACGAAAAGCAAGGCAACAATCAGG
>CAIRSO010000812.1 GCA_903881215.1 uncultured Bacteroidia bacterium | reverse complement strand
TAACTTTAAGTACTTGAAGTACTCTAAGTATTCTAAGTACTCTAAGTATTCTAAGTACTTCTTAAAAAAACAAATATCGATCATATGACAATTCTGATAACCGCTTTTCTCCTTGGCCTAATGGGTAGCCTGCACTGCGTTGGCATGTGTGGTCCGATTGCGCTGAGCTTGCCTTTAAGGGGGAAAACAATCCGGCAAAAAATCTGGGGAAGTACGCTCTGGAGTCTTGGACGGATAGTTACCTACAGCATCATGGGTGCTCTTTTCGGACTGATTGGAGCTGGTTTTCAATTTCTTGGTTATCAACAGATCATTTCGATCGCCATCGGGGTATTAATGATTTTGTCAGTCATTTTACCTTCGCTGTTTAAAAAATTCAACTTCAGGCAAAGCCTTAACATTTTCAACCCAGTCAGGAGAGGAATGCAACGCTTGTTTCGGGAAAAGAACAACAAGGCGCTTTTCCTGATCGGGATTTTCAACGGATTGCTACCCTGCGGACTTATATATCTGGCAATCGCCGGAGCCATCGGGACCGCAGATCTCACATTGTCTGTTGGATATATGGCACTTTTCGGTCTGGGGACACTGCCTATGTTGCTGGTGATATCTGTCTTGGGGAATATTGTTAGTCAGGCGATGCGAAGACGAATCAATAAAGTTGTGCCTTTCGTGGTCATATTGATCGGAATGATATTCATCCTCAGAGGATTAAGTTTGGGAATCCCCTATTTGAGTCCGCCGAAAGAAAAGCTTTCCCCGACAGTCCAGATGAAAGTTGACAGCGTTACTGTCCAGAAAGCAGTCGAAAACTCCTGCTGTCAGAAGGATACTGTTAAATTAAAGTAATCCGTCAGGGGAAGAAAATTTGTTTATGTCCATGCCATCCGATAACCATTGTCTTCATTGTGGGGCCGACTGCGGTAAAGTTCCCGTTGTTGTGCGGGAAAACCGCTTTTGCTGCAATGGGTGCAGTCTGGTGTACGGGATTCTTCATGAAAACAAACTGACACAATACTACACGTTGGAGAAGACTCCGGGGATCAAACTGGAAGACCTCACCTACGACAGCAAATATGCTTTTCTGGACAAGGAAGAAGTGCAAGCCAAATTGTACGAATTCAACGAAGGGGATATCGCCAAAATAACGCTGTATATTCCTGTTATTCATTGCATTTCGTGCATATGGCTGCTTGAGCACCTCAACAAAATCAATCCCGGCATTCTCAATTCTACGGTTAATTTCATTACCAAGAAGGTTACCATCACCTTCAAAACTTCAGAAATTACACTCCGTCAATTAATTGAGTTGCTGGTAAGTATTCACTACATCCCGGATATTTCTCAACAAACTTTAGAGAAAAAGAAGGAAATTTCCGGCAACAAAGCTTTGTTGTATAAAATCGGTGTGGCCGGATTTGTCTTCGGGAATGTGATGCTTTACAGTCTGCCAGAATACTTGAATCACAAGCCATTGGGCGAATCGCTGGGGACATTTCTTTATTTTATGAGTTATTTTCTGCTGATTCCACTGGTTTTTTACAGTGGCAGTGACTACCTTATTTCTGCCTGGCAAAGTCTGAAACGGGGGATCATCAACATCAATCTGCCTATTGCCGTCGGAATTATCACCCTTTTCACAGTCACAACTTTTGATGTTTTCACTTTGAGGGGACCCGGTTATTCCGATTCCCTCGCGGGATTTCTCTTCTTTTTACTGCTTGGCCGCTGGTACCAGAGCAAAAGCTATGAGGCCCTCACTTTTGACCGTGATTACAAATCCTATTTCCCGGTGGCGGTAAGCAAGATGGTCGGACAAGTTGAGCAAAGCACACTGCTGGAAGAGATAGCTGTCGGTGACGAACTGCTCATCCGGAACAAAGAACTTATCCCGGCTGATGCCATCCTGGTAAGCGGAACAGCACTTATTGATTACAGTTTTGTGACAGGTGAGTCGACCACTATCCGCAAGAGAAATGGAGAGTTTATCTATGCCGGCGGACGGCAGACCGGTGGTGCTATAACCGTCAGAGTAGAAAAAACGGTCAAGCAGAGCCATCTCACCCAACTGTGGAATCAGGAGGAGGAGAAAACAAATGCTTCCAAATCTTTCGTCAACATGACCGACAGATTAAGTGTTTCGTTTTCCATCATTATCCTCATTTTATCACTGCTCGGATTTAGCTGGTGGGTTTGGCACGAAGATCTCCCCAAGGCTTTGAAGGTTTTTACATCAGTACTGATCGTTGCATGCCCCTGTGCGCTTTCGATGTCGCTTCCATTCACATTGGGCAGTGCGATGCGCATATTCGGCAAAAAAGGCATCTATTTGAAGAATACCACGGTCATTGAAAAGCTGGTACGGATTGACACCATTGTTTTCGACAAGACAGGCACCATCACCAAGCCGGATGTTAACAAGGTTCAGTTTGTCGGGGATAAGCTAACGGACAAGGAAATAAGTGCTGTTTACTCTTTGACCCGGCAATCAACCCATCCTCTGAGCAATGCGATTGCCAGAAACTACCAGACAATGGAACCGATCCCAACTGAAGGCTTTGTTGAAATTTCCGGGAGAGGAATATTCGGTATGGCAGGGGGTAACTCCTTCAAAATGGGATCGATGGAGTATGTCACCGGTTCAACCCAAGCTACTTTGAACCTCGCTTCGCGTGTATATCTGTCTGTCGGGGAGCAGGTGAAAGGTTATTTCACGATAGAAAATCAGTACAGGGAAGGCTTCGACACACTGATGAGCGAACTGAAAGGGCACTTTGATATCTATCTCCTTTCGGGCGACAATGACTCTGAGCGGGAGAAACTGTCCCGATATTTTGAATCATCAAAGATGCATTTCAATCAGCAGGCACAGCAAAAGATGGATTTTATCCACGCACTACAGCAAAATGGTAAGAATGTACTGATGACCGGCGACGGGCTCAACGATGCAGGAGCCTTTCTGCAAAGCGAAGTAGCCCTCTCCATCGCGGATGACATTTACCACTTCTCCCCTGCCGGCGATGCCATTGTGGATGCCTCCAAGTTGGGACACCTATACCGTTTCATTCTTTTCGCCCACCAGTCGTTGCGCATCGTCAAAATCAGTTTTGCCATCTCTTTTCTTTACAACATTGTTGGCTTGTCCTATGCCCTATCGGGACAGCTCTCGCCCGTCGTTGCAGCCATTCTGATGCCTGTGAGTTCAGTTACGGTAGTGGCTTTCGCCACTTTTGCCACGACTTGGAAGGCAAGGCGGGCATTGTAAGAATTTTAAAATGCCATCAAAACATTGACTCTTCCTTATCTGGAAAAAAGATAAATTTACAGTAGCCTGAAAAGCTGCCATGAATTCTTGATTCCGGCAATAACCAATTGCAATAACTGACATTAAAAGGAAAAATATGTACACCAACCGGCGAAAATTTATTACTGCGTCTTTGACTGGCGGACTGGCGGCAGCATTGCCAGGTCCAATATTTGGATCAGCTCCTGCCTTTGGATCAGGTCCCAAAGATGAAATTGGCTCAATCTATGCCAAACTCGATGAAATTATTCGAAAACCAGTATTGAAAAAGGAGTTGTTTACCGCTCCGGTGATTATTGAAACCCTTGAATTACTTCGCTACAAGAATAGTTTCCTGTGTCGGGTGCGTTCGAAAGATGGCGCCGAAGGGTGGTCGTTTGCGAACGATGGTCCGATGAAATCGTTCTATCCGGTGTTCGTGAACCGCCTGCAGCCCTATTTCATCGGGAAAGATGCACGGGATCTGGAAGCTTTATTTGAAGAGGTATATGTCTACCAGAGCAACTACAAATTCCAGAGTCTGGCACTTTGGGTTCCGGTGGCTACCATCGAATTTGCCATCCTGGATATGCTTGGACGTATGGCAGGAAAGACGATGGGGCAACTGATTGGGGAGATCCATCATCCGACGGTAGCTTTTTACCAGGCCAACAGCGAACGGGATATTGAGGGGGAAGAGGTACTCCGGCACCTTCAGGAGGAGGTTTCAGCATCGAAAACCAAAGCATTGAAATTCAAGGTTGGCGGACGAATGAGCCACCCTGAATTTCCGGCAGGCAGATCCGAAAAGCTGATTCCTCTGGTACGGAAAATATTTGGGGATGAGATGCATCTTTTTGCTGATTCAAATGGCTCCTACGATGCCAAAGAGGCCATCCGTATTGGGAAGATGCTTCAGGAATACAAATACGATCTTTTCGAGGAACCCGTTCCCTTCGACTGGTACGAAGAGACCAAACAAGTGGCAGATACCCTCACAATTCCGATTTCGGGTGGTGAGCAGGAAGCGAGCATGCATAATTTCAGGTGGCTTATTGCGCACGATGCCCTTCAGATTGTGCAGCCGGATGCGTATTATTTTGGCGGAATGATACGTTCCACAAGGGTTGCAAGGATGGCAGCAGCGCTTGGCAAAAAATGCACACCTCATATCTCCGGTGGAATGGGGTACCTCTACATGATGCATTTTGTCTCAACACTGCCCAATGCCGGGGAGTTTCACGAATTCAAAGGGGACAACAAAGAGCTGCCGCTGGAGTGCAAAACTTCTTCCCTTCTGATCGATAACGGGGAAATCAAAGTCCCGATAGGTCCTGGCTCAGGGGTTGAGGTAGATCCGGATTATTTGAAGAAATACAAAGTTGTAAGCGATTGAGAATTGATATTATTTGAAGAATTTTCGGGTTTGGAAACCTTATTTTTATGGGCAACCTTAGTAGTCCTTCAGTATAATGTAATATAACCCTTAATAGAATAATTGTTAAGGCAAAAATAATATTACACAGAGGAAGAAGGAGAAGCACAGAGTTACAC
>CAIRSO010000811.1 GCA_903881215.1 uncultured Bacteroidia bacterium | reverse complement strand
CTTTTGAAGTGTCTGTGCAAAATATTTATCGTTTGGAGGAGCGAAGATCCTGGAATGCTCCCCGGGAATATCGAGGACCTCAACACCACCTTTGACATATTTATCCCATCCGTACAGGAGTGGGTCTTTTAAGTAGTAGCTCTGATCCAAGGCTCTGAACAGATGCAGCTTTCCGGGATATTCCGGCATGATGTAATTATCCAGAGCCTGAATATTGGCCTGATGTACTTTGTGCAAGTATTTTGGTAGCTCATTTTGCTTCCCTTCCGAGACTCCGGTTGGTTCTATTTTGTAATCGTTTCCAGTAATCTTTTTAAGAATAGAATTCAATTTCAGTGTGAAAAATTCAAGTTTTTTACCAGCTGGCTTTTTAATGAGGGTGCTAATATTCCATATCAGCATATTGAAATTCCAGTCAAGACGTTGAACATATCTTTGAACAATTGGTAAATTTTTATCGGAAACATTGAAAGCGCTGGTATCGAATACTCCCAGAAAACTGACTTTATTGTTCATCAGCAACAGTTGACGAGCCATTTCGTAAGCTATTTGACCTCCCAGAGAGAATCCAGCAAGCGCATAAGTACCGCTCTTATCAACAGTCAGAATCTCGTGAATATAGTAGGCAGCAATTTCTTCCATCGAATTTAGGGCTTCTTCTACCCCATCGAGTCCCTTGGCCTGAAGTCCGAAAACAGGCTGATCAGCATCCAGATGTGAGACAAGGGTTTTATAAAGTAGCAGGTTGAGCCCGGCACCATGCACAAGATAAAGAGGGCGTTTTCGTCCCTGAGTCTTTATTGGAACCAGAGAACCCCATTTGACAGGTCTGTCCTTTTTTTCTAAGAAATCCGCCATTTCTTTGATAGTGCTGTGATTGAACAAGGTAGCAAGAGGAAAACGGATTCCTAGTTCTTTTTCTATTTTGATCATCAGGGTGACAGCAAGCATGGAATGACCACCAATGTCGAAAAAACCCTCATCCGTCCCAATACGATTGAGCTTTAATACTTCACACCAGATCAGCGCCAGTTTTCGTTCCATTTCTGTATGTGGTTCGACATAAATACTTTTTGATTCTTGTTGCGTATCCTCGGGCTTCGGTAAGGCTTTTCTGTCGATTTTTCCGTTTGGCGTCAGTGGAAACTGTCCGATAAACACGAAAGAAGAAGGTACCATGTATTCCGGCACTTTAGTTTTGAGGAACATACGAAGTTCAGATATATCAGTTTCCATGTCTTCCTGACGGATAATGTAGGCAATGATCCTTTTATCTCCTGGAGTATCTTCCCTTACTACAACAACACTATCCCTGATTGTCTGATATTGTGTCAGGGCTGATTCAATTTCACCCAGTTCAATTCTGAAACCGCGAATTTTGACTTGTGAATCTACCCTGTTGAGAAATTCGAGTTTGCCCTCTTCTGTTTGCTGAACTAAGTCACCGGTTCGGTACATACGGGAACCCTCAATCTCTGAAAATGGATCAGCAAGAAATTTTTCTCTGGTCAAATCCGGTAAGTTAAAGTACCCTCTGGCCAGCCCGTCACCACCTATATATAACTCACCTGGGATACCTACCGGAACAGGCTGCAATTCGGAATTCAGGACGTAAATAAATGTATTGTCGATTGGCCTGCCAAGATTAACGTAACCAGTATCTCCAGAATGATCCATGGTGACTTTCTCAACCGTCGACCATACGGTTGTTTCAGTAGGGCCGTACATGTTCCATAACTCCCCACATTTGCTGATCAGCTCAAATGCCAGTTCTTTGGACAAGGCCTCGCCACCACAAAGGATTTTCAGCTTTTTTGATCCGGTCCAACCGGCTGAGTTCAACATTCTGAAAGTTACAGGTGTTGCTTGAAAAAGGGTAGGCTGGCACTCATCAATTTTTTTGATCAAAAGCTCAGGGTTCATCGATGTTTCCTGCGCAGCTATTACTACTCTTGAGCCATTGAGAATTGGAAGAAACAGCTCAAGCCCGGCAATATCGAAAGAAATTGTGGTCACGGCAAGCATCACATCTGATGTATTAATTCCGGGCTTTTTGCTCATTGATGCCAGAAAATTAACCAGTGACCGATGTTCAATCAATACTCCTTTGGGTTTTCCAGTTGAGCCTGATGTGTAAATCAGGTAAGCTGAATGATTAGATGTAACAGTAAAATCCGTGTTTTCTTCAGATTCTAGTTGATAGTTTTCAATTTCTTCAATGAAAATATTTTTTGCACTCGACTCGGGAAGAGAATCGATAAATTTCATTTCTGTCAGCAAGAGCACAGGATTGCTGTCTTCAAGAATAAGTGCCAGCCGGTCCTTCGGATAAATAGGATCCAAAGGAATATAGGTGCAACCGGCTTTTAAAATAGCTAGAAGACCCACCAGAAGATCAACATTCCTGTCCAGAAAAATACCCACAAATGATCCTTCTGAAGCACCTGATTGATGAAGATGTCTGGCAAGTTTATTCGCTTTAATATTCAATTCCCGATAAGTGAGCGAAATATTATCGTCCTGAATAGCAACCATTCCCGGTGTTTTTAAAACCTGTTCTTCAAAAAGTTGGTGAATACATTTATCTTCAGGGAATGCCGTTGATGTTGCATTCCATTCTTTCAGAATCAGATTTTTTTCTCCTGGGCTCAGCATAGGCATTTTTCTGATATTTTGTCCGGGGTCGCTCAGCAACGAGTTAACAAGTTCAGAGAAATGTCCAGCCATTCTTTCAATCCGCTCCCTTTTAAACAGATTGGTGTTGTAAATAAAAATACATCTGAGTGTCTTTTTCGATTCATAAATGTCAAGAGAGAGGTCAAACTGAGCAATATGCCTTCTTCTATCTACCATTTCCATTGTAGATCCTGCCAGGGAGATCTTTTGATCAAACATGTTGAGCAGGTTGAACATGACCTGAAAAAGAGCGGATATGTTCCCGTATCTCGTAACTTTTAATTCCTCAACAATCCGGTCAATCGGAAGTTCCTGATGGTCATAAGCCTGAAAAAATTTCACCTTGCAATGCTCCAGCATCTCAAGAAATGTCATCTGTTCTTTTGGTGTGATGCGTAACGGAAAATTGTTAATCAACATACCTGTTAGTGATTCAAGCTCTTTGTGTACCCTTCCGGCAATGGGAATTCCTATAACAAATTCCTCCTGTGTTACATATCTGGTTAACAATGCATTAAAAGCGGTCAAGAGAGTGACAAAAAGGGAAATATTGTTACTTCTGCTGAATTTTTGCAACTTTTCTGTGATAGATTGATCAAGAATTAAACAAATCTCATTCCCATCGTAAGTGTTAATGTCAGGTCTGCGAAAATCCATTGGAAGTTGCAGCAAATCAGGAACGCCGTTTAATTCGTTCTTCCAGTAAGCAATTTGCTTTTGGCAACCTTCTCCTTCCAGCCAATCTTTCTGCCAGATAGCAAAGTCAGCATAAGTTACCGGTAATGTTGGCAGTATAATAGGGTTCTGTTGTTTTAGGGCTGTGTAAATCAACCCCAATTCTTCCAATAATAACTGAATAGACCATCCGTCGGTTATGCTATGATGAAAATTCAACAGAAAAGTATATTCATTGGATGAAAATTTCAGGAGTTTACAAGTGAAAAGTGGCCCTTCTGACAGATCAAAGTGGTGCGTTTCGTTTTCATGGGAATACCTCTCGGCTTCCTTCAATTTTTCATTTTCAGCAAGTTCTTCCAAATTAACAACCTCCAGATGGAAGTTGTCAGCTGCGGATATTTCTTGAACAGGGACACCTTCAACAGTCGGTATAATAGTTCTGAGAGAGGAATGCCTATTGATCAATTCCGCCACACTCTGCTCAAAAAAAGTCTGATCAATTTCACCATTGATTATGTAGTCAAACGGAATTGCGTAAGCAAGATTTCCAGGTTCAAAGTTTTCAATAAACCAAAGTCTTTTTTGACCGGAGGAGACCGGAAAAATATCCGTATCAGATTCCAAATGAGGGACAATTTGATTTTCCTCAGATGTTTGATTCACTGTTTTTTGTTTATCAATTTCTGCAGCAATTCCAACCAGCGTCTGCTTTTCGAATATGGATCTCAGGGGCAAACGAACGCTAAATACTTCATGGATTCTTGAAATTACCATGGTAGCAAAAAGTGAATGCCCTCCCAGTTCGAAAAAATTATCTTCAGTGCCAACATAATCGATGTTCAGAATTTCTTTCCAGATGTGGGCCAGATCATTTTCTGTCTTAGTTAGCAATGCTGAATCGTTCTCACTAGATAAACCTTGGCTGCTTGCCGGCGCCGGTAAGGCTTTGGTATCGATTTTTCCATTTGGAGAAAGTGGAAATTTTTCCAGGAAAACAAATGAAGAAGGAACCATATATTCCGGAAGTTTCCGTTTGCTAAACTGGAGCAATTCTGCCGCATCAGGCTCATTCTCACTTTTTCTCAGCATATAAGCCACCAATCGCTTGTCTCCCGGCCGATCTTCTCTGACGATCACTACTGCATCCCGAATCCCATGACATGATGAAAGCGTAGATTCTATTTCGCCCAATTCAATTCTGTAGCCCCTCATTTTGACCTGTCTGTCAACTCTTCCCTGATAAATTACTATTCCTTCATCATTTGCTATCACCATGTCTCCGGTACGATAGCATCGTTGCAATTTACCGTCTTCAGTTTCAATCAGGATAAAGGCACTCTCTTCTTCCGTTTTTCGGTTCAGATAACCCAAGGCGACACTATCTCCTCCTATCAGCAACTCACCAGAAGTGCCGGGAGGAACCGGTTCCCTGTTTGAATCCATAATATACAATCTATACCCCGGAAGTGGCCGACCAATAGGTACGAGTCCTTCAGGGGAATAACCGGCCTTAATTTCATAGGCCAATGCCACGACAGTTGTCTCGGTTGGTCCGTAGGTATTAAATAATCTGTGACTGACTGTTGTATTATTCCATGCGAAAACGTCATTTTTGGTGACTGCTTCTCCACCAATGATAACAAGCCTCAGATGGTCAGGAAGCGGATTGTTCCGGTAAGAAACAGAATGAATCATATGACGCCAGAATGCTGTAGGCAAGTCCCATACTGTTATTTGATGGAGAATGGAAAAATTAATTAATTCGTAGGACAGCAGCATTTCAGAAGTTCGCAAATAAAGAGAAGCCCCTGAACAAAAAGAACAAAAAATCTCTTCAATACTAGCATCGAACGCGAGATTCGAAAATTGAAGGACCCTGTCATCAGGAGAAATTTGATACAAACTGATAGCTCCAGAAATGAAATTGACCAATGCCTTCCTGGGTATTTTAACCCCTTTAGGTAGTCCCGTTGAGCCGCTCGTATAGATGAGATACGCGGTACTTTCCGGATTGTAGGTTAAGATTGGGTTGGAAGTGTATGTTCTGTTTTTTAGACATTCAGCAACATTCAACAACTCTATGCTTCGTTTTATATCAGCTCTGTCAACATCTGACATGATCAGTGACACCGATGCGTCAGAACAGAAAAACTCAATGCGCTCCAACGGACTGGCAGGGTCGATAGGCAAAAATGCGGCTCCGCAATTTAAAACAGCGAGCATAGATACAAAATAGTTGTAATTGCGGTCGATTACTATGGCAACAACATCTCCTTCCCTAATCCCTGACTCAATTAGTGAATTAGAGAGGATTGACATACCCTGAAATAATCTGGAGTAACTGTATGATTTTCCAGAATCGAAAATGGCTGTTTTATCCGGATATGTAGAAGATATTTCTACAAAGCAACCGATGATATCGCCAATTTCAACAGGTTCGCAAACGGCTTTATTGATGACCTCTATGTTAATATTTAAACCAGTATTTGAATTCATTTCCATATTAAGTACAAAAAAGGGACGTTCTTTTCAAATAGAAAAGACCTAATGTCCTTCAATATGTATCTTTTAACGAAAGATTAGAAAAAATGTTTGTTCTATTTGCCTAATAAGTCGGGGCTTTTATAATGTTTTTTTAG
>CAIRSO010000810.1 GCA_903881215.1 uncultured Bacteroidia bacterium | reverse complement strand
GCGCACCCGGGCGAGTTTTCGTTCTTATATACTCAACATTTATCTAACCTTTAAGGCTTAGAGTAGCCTATATTCTTGAAAAAAACCATAGCTACCAAAATCGGCAGACAGTGACTGGCGAAATTTCAAAAGCAAATCGTCCGACAGTGACGGACGATTTGAAATCGGCCAGGTTTCACCTGATAGTTTATTACGGGCAGCTCCGCAGGGCAAATACCGAGCAAGTGATTGCAGAGCCAAACTTGTTTGAGCTATGCCGAGAGTAGCCGGTATTCTTGTAAAAAATCTCCAGCCGCCAAAAATCCTCACCTCTCGTACCTCTGGGTTTGCAGACAGATATATGCAAATCTCTATCAAGGTATACAGAAAAAGATTTAATAAACGAGACAAAGCAAACCCTATACCACATTAAAATAATTAGTAAAATATGTTTTAGTAAACCAGCAAACTATGAATACATAAAAATCCCCACACAAATTTAATTTAAAATTTATGTGAGGATTTAGTCAAACCAGTTGATATTATTTCAAATTTTTAAGAGGAATTCTGGTTGTTGCCAAACTTTCTTTATTAATAGAATAAGCAATAATAAGATAGTCGCCCGAAACTATGGAGTGTGGGTATTGATAACCCAAATTTTTAGCACGACCAGTTTTATCAACTTCGCCAGAGTCTCCGCTACGAACTATATATGCTTTATCGAATTTTTTTCCATCTTCCGAAATTGATAACACAAGTGGATTTCTGCCGTGTTTATATGGATTGTTTACCACATAGCTTCTTCCATCAGGCAAGTTACCTACACATGCACGACTACCACAATCCGGGAAATTGGTTCTTTCAAGATTAGTCCATGATTTTCCTTTGTCGTAACTAAACTGTGCATTAATATTATCGTCTTTCATTCGCCATAATCTGGCATAAGCTCCGTTTTTCATTAGATAAGCATAAGTTGGCTCATGTCCTTTAACTCCTTTATCCGACTGCCAATCTGCATGTACTTTACCATCTAACTGTACCCAACCTGTAGGGTAGAAATCCCATTGAGGCATGTGAAACGGATCTTTTAAATACTCCATAATCCTAACACCTAACTCTTTTTTATAAACTAAATTATTATACAGTTTCAGGTTAATTACATTTGGAGTTATTTTGCTTAAATCAGGCACACCTTCATTTAACCAAAAAATTTCTCCAAGATTTCCTTTGCTATCAATTTCGCGGGCAATTCTACCAATACCAACTGCATTTATGCCTTTTGCAACTTCGGCAATTGCATAAAGCTTTCCATCAATTTTAGCAAATCCATTTGCACACATTTCAAGATGATAGAAGCCACAATTGTCATTTCTATATGAGTCCTTACTATCTTTGATACCACTACCACATTTATCATGAGGACGATGGCCAAGTAATGGGTTCTCTAAATTCGAAATCTTTTTGTTATCCTTATCTACATTTTGAGGGTTACGAATTGGCACTTCCATAGGTGGAAATAATACTGCTCCATATTTTGTTCCATACTTAATTTTTGGATTAGGGTTTATCCATGTTTTTCCATTATCTTTCGAGATGGCATATC
>CAIRSO010000809.1 GCA_903881215.1 uncultured Bacteroidia bacterium | reverse complement strand
GCAAGCAAAAGTAAAATCAAAATCAAAAATGAATTTTTCATAATGGTTTACGTTTTGCCATACTTTCTTTGAGTGTATCCACCACATAGTAAACCATCGGCACCAAATAAACAGTTAATATCATAGACGAAAGTAAACCACCAATGATTACCCAGGCCAAGCCGTTTTTCCATTCGCTGGCGGTGCCTTGTGCCAATGCAATGGGCAACATTCCGATTGCCATTGCCAGCGTTGTCATTAAGATGGGGCGCATACGCTCTTTTGTTGCAATGATCAATGCTTCTTTGTAATGTTTGCCCTGCGCTTTTAGCTGGTTCGTAAAATCCACAATCAGGATGGCATTTTTTGTGACCAAACCCATTAGCATGATTAATCCCAATTGGGCGAACAATGTCAGATGGTTGAGCGATAAGTTTAAGGCAAGGAAGGCGCCGATAGCTGCCATCGGTATGGCGAATAGTGCCACAAACGGATAAATATAACTATCATAGAGGGCTATCATAATCAGGTAAATCAAGATAAATGAAATTAAAAGAACCGAGCCCAAGGCACCAAAACTTTCATTTTGTGTTTTGATATCTGCCCCCCAGATTAATTTTACTCCTTCGGGCAATGGTTGTGTTTTCATAAAGCTAATTGCTTCATCAGCCAAGGTTCCTGATGGCCTGCCAAACGATTCAGAAGTAATGGTTACAGAAGGTTGCCTGTCCAGTCTTTCGAGCAACGAAGGCGAATTATCCTGACTGACTTCAGCAAACTGTGACACTTCAACCGGTATATTCATGGGGTTGACAATGGAAATGCGTTGCACGTCTTCGTAATTTTTTCGGTCGAATTCATCCAACCATATTCTAACCGGATATTCTGTCCCATTTTCGGTAAATGTTGCATCATCGTTTCCGGTAAAGGCAGTCCTTAAATTTAATCCGACATAAGCAGTCGTCAATCCCAACCGCTGCATCTTATCTTTGTCGGGGATAATCTTGTACTCGGGGCTTCCTTCTTTTACTGATAGCTGAACATTATCTGCACCCGGTATTTTTTCAATAGCCGCTTTCAGTTTATCCCCGGTTTTCATTACCAAATCCAGGTCGCTTCCGCTTAGGGTTATTTTGATAGGCGACTGTTTGGGTAGCAACCCCAAAACTGCCATTGAAAAGTTAACACCCGAAAACTGCTTTTTCAGTTCTTCGCGAAGCGATTTCATAAACGCTTCAGTTTTGATGTCTCTTTCCTTTTCCGGCTTTAGCTGAATGGTAAATTCAGTTAAATTGGCTGAACCAACACCAAGGCTTCCTATACCTGTACTTGGCCCGGCAATGTTGCTGAATAGTGTGGCTACTTCAGGTTGCTGAAGGATAAAATTTTCAACTTGTTGCGTTCTGATATTGTTCTCCTGAACTGTCGTTGTTTTATCATATTCAAGGTTCAGACGGAACTTTCCCTGGTCGCCGGTCGACATCATTTCTTTTCCGATAATGCCTTGTTTCATTATCACTCCCGTCATTACCAAAAGAAAAATAACGATTCCAGTAAAGATGAGTTTATGGCTAAGAACCCATTCTAACTGACGACCATACCAATCGATAAATGTTGTTAATTGCTTTTCGAACCAAAGCAAAAAACGGTTCATAAAGTTGGTCGGTTGTAAATCTTCCTTTTTTCCTATTCGTGATGCCAGCCATGGTACCAGCGTAAAACCCACCAATAAACTGGTGAGTGTTGAAGTAATTACCACGATGGAGAACTGTTTCAGCATATCGGCGACAAATACCTGCAAGAACAGTATGGGTAAGAATACAACCACATCCACCAGCGTAATTGAAATGGCCGAAAACCCAATTTCCATGCGTCCTTCCAATGCCGCAGTTTCTTTGTCTTTGCCCATATCGAGGTGTCGCTGAATGTTTTCCAGAATTACGATGGCATCGTCCACCAGGATTCCAATAATTAACGACATAGCCAGCAAGGTCATCAGGTTTAAGGTGAAGCCCATCAGCCACATCACGGCAAACGCGGTAATTAATGAGGTAGGGATAGCAATTAAAACAATTAAAGAGTTGCGGTAGCTTCTTAAAAACAGGAACATGACCAATGAAACCAGGATTACCGCTAAAATCAGGTCATCAACTACTGAATTTACTGCCGCAATGGTCATATCGGTTGAATCATCGGCAATATCAAATTTCACCCCGAAGTTGGAATTTGCACTTTCAATTTGTTTAAGTTTCGTGTGAACTAATTTTGAAACTTCAACCGCATTGGCATCGCCTTGCTTTTTTAACAAAAGGCCAATTCCGTTTACACCGTTGTAACGGCTTACCGAACTTATTTCTTTCACGCCATCGATCACGGTTGCCACATCTTTTACATAGACTGGCATTCCGGGCGCAGGCATCGCTACCTGCACATTCATGATATCATTTACGGCTGCAAACTTGCCTGTCAACCGGACTGAATTACTTTCCTTAACGGTTTGCGCTTTTCCGGCCGGCAAATCAATGCCTGAGCGGTTAATGGCTTCAACTACCTGATAAAGCGATATCTTGAACAATTTCAGTTTATCCTGATCGGCCTTCACCTGAATTTCACGCTCTTCGCCGCCAAGCAATGTAATTTCAGCCACGCCTTTTAATTGCTGGATTTGCGGAAGATACTCATCCTTCATTTTTTGATAGAATTCAGTCGCAGGTAAGCTGCTTGTGGCACTGATCGAAATGATTGGCAAATCGTTGGGCGAAACCTTGGACATTACCGGACTTAAAATGTCGGACGGAAGATCTTTCTTAATATTATCGATATACCGCTGGGCATCCTGCATGGCAATGCTCAGATTCGTTCCGTATTTCAAATTGGCAATAATAACTGAGGCGTTGGGCATCGACTTGGTCTCCAGATAATCAACTCCTTCAAGATTCGACAAGGCATCCTCAATTTTTCTTGAAACAGAGGTTTCAACTTCATTGGGTTCTGCACCTGGATAAATTGTTTTTATTACAATCACTGGTTGGTTGAAGTCTGGCAATAGTTCATACCCCAGGTTTGTAAATCCAATAATCCCTAACAAAGCGAATACGCTGAAAAGAACGATGATCAGCGATGGACGATTGATTGCTATTTTTGTAATATTCATGATACTTAATTGCTAATTGTCACATTTGCGCCATCAAAAAGATTGATAAACCCGTTGGTTATAATTACATCACCTTCTGCTAAACCACTAAAAACCTGCACTTTATTCTGAAACCGGGTTGAGGTTGTGATATTTTGGAGAATGGCTTTGCCATTTTTAATCTGATAAACCTGTGGTTGAATGTTTGTTCCAACAATAGCAGATGCCGGGAT
>CAIRSO010000808.1 GCA_903881215.1 uncultured Bacteroidia bacterium | reverse complement strand
CAACAGGATATTAAATTATTTGATATAATATATACCTGTGGTCCGGAGCCAATGATGAAAGCAGTGGCCAAACTTGCCTATTCGAATAATATTGCTTGTGAGGTTTCCCTTGAAAATACGATGGCATGTGGGTATGGAGTTTGCCTGTGTTGTGTTACAGAAACAATGCAGGGGCATCGTTGTGTTTGTACTGATGGACCAGTTTTCGACATAAAACAATTAAAATGGCAGAATTAAGTATCGATATTGGTGGACTTACGCTCAAAAATCCAGTGATGACAGCATCCGGAACTTTTGGCTATGGGGCAGAATTCGATGATTTTTTTGATCTGAATAGCCTTGGAGGCTTTGTAGTAAAAGGAACTACCCTTCATCCACGTCAGGGAAATGCTTATCCGAGAATGGCTGAAACGCCTTCTGGAATGCTGAATGCTGTCGGACTTCAGAATGGAGGCGTTAAATACTTTGTGGAACATATCTATCCGAACTTATTAAAGTACAATACCCATATTTTGGTCAATGTTTCCGGATCAACAGTCGAAGAATACATTGCTTGTGCTGAGCTAATCAACGAATTGGAACATATTTCAGGGATTGAACTAAACATTTCCTGTCCCAATGTAAAAGAGGGAGGTATGGCCTTTGGTACCAGTTGTCCGGCTGCTGAGGCTGTAGTTAAGGCAGTTAGAAAGGTTTATAACAAACCATTAATGGTAAAGCTTTCTCCCAATGTTACTGATATCACCGAAATTGCCAGAGTTGTTGAAGCGAATGGCGCTGATAGTATTTCATTGATTAATACGATTTTAGCTATGGCCATACATGCAGAGAGCAGAAGACCCGTTCTGTCAACCGTAACAGGGGGATTGTCTGGTCCGGCGATAAAGCCAATTGCTCTCCGAATGGTTTGGCAAGTCTATAATTCCGTGAAAATACCAGTGATCGGCATGGGAGGTATCATGAACGCAATAGATGCTATTGAATTTTTTCTTGCCGGTGCCTCTGCGATTCAAGTTGGAACAGCTAATTTCATCGATCCAATGGCCACTCAACATATAATTTCAGGAATCGACAATTATCTCTTAAGACACAAATTTAAATCAATCTCAGATGTTGTTGGATGTTTACAATTGTAACTAATTGCAGCCACTCCATTGTAACTTTTAGTTGACATATGTAATTTACAGTTGTATGCTTAGTCGGATTTTAAAATTCACTTTTGTTATCTCCCTTATAATACTGGTCCCGTTCTTCTTCGGGAATCAGCCTCGTTCGGTGCGAAAAAAAATGGCATCCCTGGATATTCAGAGAAGTAATAAGTTGATAATTAGGAGAATTATACAATCTGAAAACACCGATTTACTTGACAAAAGTTTTGAGAAATTCAGACAACAGAATTTATTAAAAGGATTGGCGGTAGCAATTGTAAAAGATGAGAGATTGATATTTGCAAAAGGTTATGGTTTTGCTGATACAGAAGCAAAAATTTCAGCTTCGCCCGAACAGCTCTTTAGAATTGCCAGTGTTTCTAAGCTGGTAACTGCCATTGCGGTCATGAAACTGGTTGAGAGTGGAAAAATCAGCCTGAATAGTAAGGTATTTGGCAAATATGGGATTCTTAACGATGAAAAGGAACTTCCAACTAAGGATAATAGACTGGAAAACATTACGATACGTAATCTTTTAAATCACTCCGGCGGATGGACACAAAGATACGGTGACATCGCTTTTCTTCCAAGAATCGTTTCTGAACAAACTGGCGACCCAATGCCTTTGGCTATTTCCTCGTATATCAAATTTGTTACATCCAGGAGGCTTCATTTTGAACCTGGCTCTTCAAGTGCTTATTCCAATCTTGGCTATATGATATTAGGAGAAGTCATAGCCCGGGTTTCAAAAACCAGCTATGAAAAATATGTAAAAGAGAATATTCTTAAGCCGGCACATATTTATGACATGCAATTGGGAGGCAGCTTCGAAAATGAAAAGCTTTTGGAGGAGGTGAGATATTACCAGCCTGAAGATGCTCAACCTGTTGAAGCATATGATGGAAGTGGAAGGTTGGTTCCCAAGATATATGGGAGTACTAACATGACTTTATTGGGCTCTGCGGGTGGATGGATTGCTTCGCCTGTTGACCTTATGAAGCTTTTAGTCGTTATTGATGGTGATTCCAGTACAAAGGACATACTTTCGAGGCAAAGTATTGCTGAAATGACGCATGTAGACGAGAAAGGCCTGGATCCATTGGGTTGGCGCAGTACCAACGAAAATGGCGAATGGTGGCGCACAGGTACTCTTCCGGGTTCTTCGGCGCTGTTAAAGAGAGAATCTAAAGGGGTTTCATGGATCATGGTAACAAATACAAGCAATTACAAAGGACCTCATCTTGCTATTGAGATGGACAGGGTGATGTCGCAGACGCTAAGAAAAATCAACAATTGGCCCGATTACAATCTGTTTGATTTCTTTCCGAAGTAAATGTTACCTTCTATTGGTTATTGCGTATATGAACCCGGTAAGCCAATTAGTCAGCTTAATTCGTGGTAAATTAATTAAATAAACATGTCAGAATTTGAGGTTCTAATACCCAAATTGGGTGAAAGCATTCAGGAAGCTACTATTACAAAGATTTTTGTGAAAATTGGTGATACAGTAAAGGAAGATGATCCTTTATTCGAAGTCGCTACTGATAAAGTAGATTCAGAAATTCCGTCGCCGGTTTCAGGTTATGTTAAAGCTATTCATTGTAAAGTCGACGATTTGCTTGCGGTGGGAAAAGTTGCCATGATTATTGACCTGGAGGGGAAAAAGCAGGGAGATTTACAAGAAGTGAATCCTCAAATTTCAAATAAGTCGGCACTACAAGAGAATGTTACTTTGAAACCAATTGAAAAGGCTCCAGACAAACATGAATCGACAAGGTTTTATTCACCTCTGGTAAAAAGTATGGCTAAAAAGGAGGGCATACCTCTGGAAGAGCTGGAGACTGTGGATGGAAGCGGTATTGGTGGCAGAATTCAAAAAAATGACTTGATTCGTTATCTCGAAGAGCGGCATACAAATTCGGCTATTGGCTCTTCGCAATCGCAATCTACTGACAAAGAAGAGATTAGGTCTGATTCGGTTGTTCCTCAAAAAACGGTGGTATCAGTATCAATAGGTGCTCAGGATACCATTATGGAGATGGACAGGGTCAGGAAGCTGATCGCCAAACACATGGTGATGTCTAAGCAAACAGCACCCCATGTTACATCATTTGTAGAAGCTGATGCTACTGAAATGGTACTTTGGCGCAATAAATATAAAGATGAATTCCGGTCCAAATATGGTGAGAAGCTCACATTTCTGCCATTTTTCACAGAGGCTGTAGCTAAGGCACTTACAGAATATCCAATGATTAACAGTTCTGTAGATGGTGATCGCATCATACTGAGAAAAAATATTAATGTTGGAATTGCAGTAGCCACGAACAGTGGTAATTTAATGGTTCCGGTTATCAAAGAGGCCGATAGCAAGAATCTTTTGGGATTAACCAAAGAAATCAATCAATTTGCCGAAGCGGGAAGAAATGAAAAGCTCAATCCTGATCATTTGCAAGGTGGTACTTTCACAATTACCAATTTTGGTTCATTTGGAAATACCATGGGAACCCCAATCATCAATCAGCCACAGGTAGCCATTTTAGCCATAGGTACCATAGAAAAGAAGCCTGCAGTCATTGAAACCCCAATGGGCGATGCAATTGTTGTAAGGCACAAAGTATTTCTGTCACTATCCTATGACCACAGGGTGGTGGATGGAATGCTTGGAGGTAAATTTCTACGTAGAATTGCTGATCTGGTAGAAGGCTTTGATCCCAAACGAATACTATAATATGAACAACTTGTACGATTTGCCGGTTCCCAAAAAACACTCCATTTTACAAACTGAAAAGGAGATACTCCAAAAATGGTATCACCTGATGGTTCTTGGGAGAATGCTTGACGAAAAGGCCCCCAATTACCTGAAACAGGCCATTGGTTGGTCCTATCATGCTCCATATGCCGGTCATGATGGCATTCAGCTTGCCATTGGCCAAATTTTCGATAGGGCAAAGGATCACTTATTTCCCTATTACCGTGATCTCTTAACCAATTTGTCAGCAGGACTGACAGCTGAAGAGATTATTTTAAATGGGATATCTAAAGCAACCGATGTTAATTCTGGCGGCAGGCACATGTCAAACCATTTCGGAAAACCTGAATGGAATATTCACAATGTATCTTCCAGTACAGGGAATCATACCTTGCATGCGGCGGGAGTGGGTCGGGCAATTAAATATTACAAGGGAGATGGCGTATCTATCAGTTCCCAGGGAGAGTCATCTGTTAGCGAAGGTTATGTTTATGAAGCCATCAATGGGGCTTCGACAGAGTGTTTGCCGGTAATTTTTGTATTTCAAGACAATGGATACGGTATTTCTGTTCCTAAAAAAGATCAGACCGCGAACAGAAAAGTGGCCAATAACTTTCTGGGATTCAAGAACCTAAGAGTGATTCACTGCAATGGAAAAGATGTTTTTGATTCCATGAATACCATGGAGGAAGCAAAAAAGTGGGTCATTGAGAATCAGATGCCATGTATTGTACAAGCCAATTGCATCAGGATACACTCACATTCCAATTCGGACAGACATGATCTTTACCGAAATGAAGTGGAGCTGAATTATGTAAAGGAATATGACCCTTTGACTAAATTTAAAAGGCTGCTGCTAAGATATGAACGTTTCAGTATAGATGAATTAAATGCCATTGAGGAAAAGGCGAGAGAGGAAGTAAAATCTGCCCATCAGTTTGCACTGCATTCACCAGATCCTGACCCAAATAGCATCCACAACTTTGTGTATTCAGAGGCATACAACTCTACTAAATATCCAAAAGGAATTCAGCAAGAGGATAATCCGGGTACAAAGAAGAAATTAATTGAAGCCATCAATGAAACACTGAAGGTAGAATTCACTCTTAATCCGGATACGTTCATTTGGGGACAGGACATTGCGAACAAAGAAAAGGGAGGAATTTTCAATGTTTCCAAGGGTTTGCAAAAGGAATTTGGCAAACAGCGCGTGTTTAATGGTCCAATAGCAGAAGATTTTATCACAGGTACGGCCAATGGGATGTCCAGGTACAACAAAAAAATCAGGATCGTAGTCGAAGGTGCTGAGTTTGCAGATTATTTTTGGCCAGCCATGGAGCAATTTGTTGAAATGACCCATGAATATTGGCGAACGAATGGCCAATTCTCACCTAATGTTACTATTCGCCTGGCTTCTGGAGGATATATCGGTGGCGGACTCTATCATTCCCAGAACATTGAAGGTTCTTTGGTATGTTTTCCAGGTATTCGTATCGTTTATCCTTCTTTTGCAGATGATGCTGCGGGATTACTTAGGACTTGTCTGCGATCTGAAGGTCCAACACTCTTTCTTGAACCCAAAGCATTGTATAATTCTCCTGCTGCTTCTGCTTTTGTACCGGATGACTTTGAAGTTCCTTTCGGTGTGGCAAGAATCAGACGCGAAGGAGCCGATTTAACCATCATCACCTATGGAAATACGACACAGCTGTCACTTAAAGCGGCTGAAAGGATTTCCTTGGAGGGATTTGATGTTGAAGTAATTGACTTGCGTTCACTTATTCCACTTGATAAAGAGACCATCTTGAATTCAGTCAAAAAAACCGGTAAAGTCCTGATTGTCCATGAAGACAAAGTGTTTGGTGGATTTGGTGGTGAGCTTTCTTCAATTATCAACGAAGAAGCTTTTGAATTTCTGGATGCGCCCATTCGCAGGGTTGGCTCTGAATTTACACCTGTTGGATTTAACAGAATCCTCGAAGCAGCTATATTACCTAATGAGAATAAAATTTATGATGCAGCCATTTCCCTGATAAAATATTAGTTAAAATTGAGTGGAACCTGCATTGTCGTGAATGGTAAATAATTAGTAATAGTATCCTGATGAAAAAAATTGCGCTTGTTTATAGTTTCAATTCCGTCAAATCAGCAAAAATTGCCACAAAAATTGCTGAAAGCTTCAATCAGTTTGAGGTAGAGCAATTAAATGTTGAAACTTGTCGTGCGGAGGAATTTCTCGCGTATGACGGATACATCTTAAGCGTTCCTACATGGTTTGATGGTGAATTGCCAAACTATTGGGACGAATTCCTGCCTGCTCTGGAAAATCATGATCTGACAAATAAAAAGGTTGCATTATATGGACTTGGGGATCAGAAAAACTACCCTGAAAATTTTTGTGATGCAGTAGGTATTCTGGCTCAATTCTTCGAAGAAAAGGGTGCGAAAATAGTAGGCAGTACATCTCCGGATGGATATAGTTTTGAATCTTCCAAAGCATTGAGGGATAATACCTTAATTGGCCTTTTGCTAGACCAGGAAAACCAAGCCAGGCTTTCTGATGAAAGAATAAATAATTGGACCAAGCAACTGGAACTTGAATTTGCCTAATTCATTCAAGTATTATTTTTTACCTTTGGGTCTGACAATCACAAATAATTTTGATTAGTTTTCATGTTTAAGTTACTCAAGGTAATCCTGTTGGTGCTGATTTTGGTCATCGTTTACGTTGTAGTGACTGAAATATCTTCGTCTAAATATATTTATCCGGAATACCATATCGAATTATATAAGATTGAAGTGGTTGACAGTAAGTCTATTCTCATTCAGGATAAAATCTCATTAATTCCTGTAAAGTATAATGGAACGCTGGATTTCGATACCATATCAGAAGCTGATCGAAAAATTGTTTTCATCAATTACATGCTGCCCGCGATAGTTATCGAGCGCGATAGGTTAATGGATATGGTGCATCATATCGAGTTTATTGAAAACGGTATGATCAACAAACGACCCCTGAAAATAAGTGACCTGACTTTCTTCAAGGAGATGATGCAGAAGTATGATGCTTCATCTATCAAAGACTTAAAAATGAGGCTTTTGCCGCATCCTGTAAGTTTAGTATTGGCGCAAGCCAGTTTGGAATCAGGTTGGGGAACTTCTAAGGTATTCTCAAGGGCCAACAATCCTTTTGGAATTATAGCCCCCCCTGGTGACGAGAAAGGCAGGAAATTCAAAAATCTAATTTCGCAAACTGAGTTGTATGTAAAGACATATTCTAGTGTAAACCAATCAGTTGAGCACTATTTTTTCTTTATTGCCAAGATGACTTCTTACGAGAAATTCAGAAAAAAAAGATGGGAGAGGGGTTCAAGCAGTGATTTAGTGAAATTGTTAAAAAGCTACCATGAAACCAATGAATACACAACATTGATTGAATCTATCATCAAAAAAAATGATTTTGAAAAATATGACAATATCTCGATAAACAAAGACTATTTTGGATACAAGAAAAACTATCTGCAACTGATCAGAAGCTATTTTGAAGACTATTTCTAATGTAATTCAAACGAAATTGCATGATTTGAATATTACCAACCTAAAGGATATCAACCACGTAGCTATTCTGTGTGGCTATTTAAAAGCAAAAATATACAATATAGTATGAAACGAACATGTTGCTTCACAACACCCAAGAGAATGAT